>URQR01000026.1 GCA_900550065.1 uncultured Eubacteriales bacterium
TGATGTGGTGTACCAAAAGAAGCCGGAGGAGAGCCTGCTGACCTCGTTTTCCGTACTGATGGCGCGTTATAAGGGTGACATTGCCGCGTTTGTGCGCGGCGCAGCGGCGATTGATACGCTGAAGGAAACAGACCGCGTGCTGATTGCCGAGGCATGTACTCATGCGCCGCTGTCCGAGGACATTGGGCGCGTCAAAATTCCGCGTATGCTCCGCCAGCGTGTGGGCGAAGGGCTGACGGTTGACATTGCCGCGGGCAACAGCTTTCCCGACGATTTGTCGCCGTATGCGCTCATTATCCACTGCGGCGCGTGTATGTTTAACCGCCGCTATGTCCTCTCGCGTATTGAAAAGGCAGAGGCGGCGGGTGTGCCGATTACAAACTATGGCGTGGCGATTGCAAAGCTGAAGGGAATTTTGGATAAGATTGAAACGTTTTGAGCAGGGCGGGTTTGCGCCGCCTACAAACCCACGGCGAGGGTTACAGCCCCGCGCAGCGGCCTTTCCAACCCCATGGCGTGGGTTATAGCTCCGCGCAGCGGCCGTTTTAAAGGGGGTACGGGGGAAAATCGGAATCCCCCCGGACTTTTGGGTACTTTTGGTCACAAAAGTACCGCGCCGCAGGCATAAACAAAATTAATGGTTTGATAAAAATAAAACCCAGCGGACAAATTAATTCGTTGGGTTTTTGCTTTTATATATAATTTATTTTTTATCATGCCTACGGCGTGGCACTTTTGGAGTCAAAAGTGCCCAAAAACGCGGAGGGATTCCGATTTCCCTCCGCACCTCCTTTAAAACGGCCACTGCGTGGAGCTGTAACCGTAGCCGGTAGGAAGTCAATCTAATGATTCAAATTCCTTTGTGTTAAAAAAATAAGCCATCGAAATATTAAACCCCATACAAATTTTTATGATTGTGGATACTCGCGTTCTTCTATCCGGCGGCGCTTTTAAAAGTATTTTTAGCGTATGTTCTGAAACCTTTGACCGTTTTGCAAGCTCCTGCAAGGATATGTTCTTCTCTTCGCATAGTTGTTTAATGCGTAGTGCTACTGTTTCGTTTAGTGTCATTTTTATCCCCTCCTAAAAGTAAGTATATAGCATTGCTTTGTACTTTTGTTGTAAATGAACTTAAAGTAAGTACACAAAATTTTTTTTAATATATATAATCCAAAATTTCCAATAAAAGCGGCCCTGCTCGTTGACAAGCGGGCGCATGGAGTGATATACTATAAAAAGTTATTTTGTGTATTTTATCAGCCGCGTCGGGCGGCGGAAGGGGAGTTACATAAGATGTTAATGAGCAGGCTTTTGGGCGAGCGGTACAAGGAGAAACCGGCTGACGCGACAATGGTGAGCCACATATTCCTCCTGCGCGGGGGCTATATGCGGCAGGTGGCGAACGGGATATATTCGCTTTTGCCGCCGGCAAAGCGCGTCGTGTCCAAAATTGAGAATATCATCCGGCAGGAGATGGACGCAATCGACGGGCAGGAGGTGCTGATGCCGGTTGTACTTCCGGCAGAATTGTGGAAGGAGTCGGGCCGGTGGGAGAGCGTCGGCAGCGAGCTGATGCGCATCAAAGACCGGGCCGGGATGGACATGCTGCTCGGCATGACGCACGAGGAAGCGGTGGTACACCTTGCGCGCAGCGAGGCGATGTCGTACACGAAGTACCCGTTCATGCTCTATCAGATACAGACGAAGTTCCGCGACGAGCCGCGCAGCCGCGGCGGGCTGATTCGCGTACGCGAGTTTACGATGAAGGACGCGTACTCGTTCCATACGTCGCAGGAGGATCTTGAGCAGTATTATATGCGCTGCCATGCGGCGTATGAGCGGATTTACCAGCGCGCAGGGCTGAAAAATGTGATTTCCGTATTCTCCGACACGGGGATGATGGGCGGCAGCGCGGCGCACGAGTTTATGCTGATTAACGATTTTGGCGAGGACTCGCTCGTGATTTGTAAAGAATGTGGCTACAGCGCGAACATGGAGATTGCGAAATGTGTTTACAAAAACCGTGGCGCGGCGGAGAGTGAGATCGAAGAAGTTTATACGCCGGACATGAAAGACATTGAGTCGATTGCGAAAAAGTTTGACACCGATGCGTCGAACACGATTAAGGCGACGGTGTTTGCGACGGACAACTCGGACAAGCCGCTCGTCGTATTTATCCGCGGCGATCTTGAGGTCAATGAGGCGAAGCTCAAGCGCGTCGTTGGCTCGAATGTGTATCCGTATACGGATTATGAACATACCGATTTGACGTTTGGCTTTATCGGGCCGTACAACTTGCAGGCAGACTGCGACGTGCTCTACGACGAGTCGCTGCGCGACGAAAACGACCTCGTTTGCGGCGCGAATAAGGAGAATTACCACGTTTCGGGTGTGTGCATGAAGCGCGACGTGAATCCGGCGGAGTATGTGGACGTGGCGAAGGTACTCGACGGTGCGATTTGCCCGAAGTGCGGCAAGCCCATCTCGCTCGAGCGTGGGATTGAGATCGGGAACATCTTCCAGCTTGGGACAAAGTATACAAAGAGTATGCATATGGAGTATGTAGATGCGAACGGCAAGCTCCAGACGCCGATTATGGGCTGCTACGGCATCGGCGTGGGCCGTCTGCTGGCGAGCGTAATCGAGGATAACCACGACGATCACGGCCCGATTTGGCCCATGAGCGTGGCGCCGTGGCAGATTCACATCTGCTCGCTCAACAACCAGAAGGAAGAGGTAAGAGCGGCAGCGGAAGAACTCTACAGCGCATTGAGCGGCAAATACGACGTGATTATGGACGACCGTAAGGCAGCGCCGGGGATTCAGTTTGCGGATGCGGACCTGCTCGGTGTGCCGGTACGCGTGGTTGTGAGCCAGCGCGGACTTGCAAACGGTGAGATTGAGATTGCAACGCGCGACAAGAGCGTGAAAATGAACGTGAAAAGAGAGGATGCACTCGCACAGATTGAGGCGCTCACAGAGCGGCTGTGCCGGGAGTCGAAATAAAAGCAAAATAAAAAACAGTCCTGTATCCATGACAGGGCTGTTTTTCTTTGCCTGTTTTATACCAGACGTTCTCCCAAGTCCTTGCCGCCGAGCAGGTGGAAGTGTAGGTGCATCACCGTCTGACCGCCGTTTTTGCCGCAGTTGTTGATAATGCGATAGCCGTCGTCCTTAATACCGGCCGCCTCGGCAATCTCGCCGATTTTGGTAAAGATATGCGCCACAACGCCGGCATTGTCCGGTGTGACTGCGTTGGCACAGCAGATGTGCTGCTTTGGCACAATCAGGATATGCACCGGCGTTTGTGGGTTAATGTCGTTGAACGCAAAAATTTTGTCATCCTCATACACCTTTGACGATGGGATGTCGCCGTGTATGATTTTACAAAAAATACAATCCTCCATGCAATACCGCTCCTTTCTGAAAGAAAAGACAGGGTTTGACGCGGCGCGCCAAACCCCGTAACCGCCTTATTCCTTAACCTGTGTGCTGATAATTTCGTCCACGATTGCGAGCGCGTCATCAATTTTTTCCGGGTTTTTGCCGCCTGCCTGTGCGGAATCCGGCTTTCCGCCGCCGCCGCCGCCTGCAACCTTTGCGACTTCGCCGATGAGCTTGCCAGCGTGTACGCCTTTTGCAACTGCTGCCTTTGACGCAACTGCTGTAAAGGTGATTTTTCCGCCGTCCTCACTGGCAAATACTGCAACGCCGCAGTCCATATGCTCGCGCATTTTATCACCCAACGTACGCAGCTCATTTGCACCTAGCCCCTGCATATGGTTGAGGAAAATGCGAACACCCTTTACTTCCTTAAAGTCATTTAACAGGCTGTGTACCTGACCTGCCGCTAACTTCTCGCGGATTTGCTCCATTTCCTTTTGCGCGCCTTTCAGCTCCTCTGTAATAGCAGCAGCTTTTTCAATTAGTTCTGCTGGAGTTGTCTTCAGAACGCGTGCCACATCTGCCATGCGCTTCTGCGCCGCCTGCATAAACCGTAGCGTGCCATAGCCCGTTACGCCCTCGATACGCCGTACGCCCGCCGCAACGCCTGTTTCACTGATGAGCGTAAACAGGCCGGCCTGGCTCGTGTTGGTCAGGTGTGTACCGCCGCACAATTCGGTCGAATAGTCGCCCATTTTTACAACGCGGACCGTATCGCCGTACTTTTCGCCGAACAGAGCCATTGCGCCGAGCTTCTTCGCCTCTGCAATCGGCATTTCCTGCGTTGTGACAGGAAGCGCATCAAGGATTGCGTCGTTGACCTTTTCCTCTACCTCGGCAAGCTCCTGCTCCGTCATTGCGCTGTAGTGAGAGAAGTCGAAGCGCAGCCGCTGTGGATTGACGGACGAACCAGCCTGTGCAACGTGTACGCCGAGCGTGTCGCGCAGCGCCTTGTGCAGCAGGTGCGTGACAGAGTGGTTACGCGCCGTCGCCATACGTTTTTTCACATCGTAGGCAAGCGTTGCCTTGTCGCCTACGCTTACCGCGCCAGACTTTACCGTACCAATATGGGCGATTTTTCCGCTGCCGACCTTCTTTGTATCTGTTACTTCTATTTCAAAGTTTTTACCTGTAATAACGCCGGTGTCGCCCTCCTGGCCGCCGCTCTCGGCATAAAATACGGTCTTGTCGCAGATAACGCTGACTTCCTCGCCTGTGCCCACACTGTCCACAATCTCGCCGTTCGACACGAGTGCGGTCACGGTCGCCTCCGTCGTCGCGTTGTCGTAGCCAATAAATTCCGTTGTGATGGACTTGTCAATCTGTGCGTAAACATTTTCGCTCCACGCCGCGTCCTCGCCAACATTGCGTCCTGCCCGTGCACGCTCACGCTGCTCGTTCATTGCCGCGTCGAACGCCGCCTCGTCCACGTCGAGTCCCTTTTCGGCCAAAATCTCGCGTGTGAGGTCGATGGGGAAACCATAGGTGTCGTAGAGCTTAAACGCATCGTCGCCAGTGAGCATCTTTTTGCCTTCGCTTGTGAGCTTTTCGATCAGGCCGGACAGAATGTCAAGCCCCTGGTTAATTGTCTGCTCAAAACGCTGCTCCTCAATGCTGATGACCTTTTTGATGTACTCCTTCTTCTCTTCCAGCTCCGGGTACGCGCCCTTTGATTCGCCTACGACCGTCATGGCAACGTCGCTCAAAAACGCGCCGTTGATGCCCAAGAGCTTGCCGTGGCGCGCGGCGCGGCGCAGCAGCCGGCGCAGCACGTAGCCGCGCCCCTCGTTGGACGGTACAACGCCATCGGAAACAAGGAACGTCGTCGAGCGGATGTGGTCGGTCACAACACGCAGCGATACGTCCGTCGCGTCGTCCTTGCCATATTCTACATTTGCGAGCCGCGCAATATGCTTCATAATATTTTGAATGGTATCGACATCAAACAGCGACGGCACGCCCTGCATAATTGCCGCAAGGCGCTCTAAGCCCATGCCCGTGTCAATGTTCGGATGGGCGAGCTTGTGATATTCGCCGGCCTCGTCCTTTTCAAACTGGGTAAATACGAGGTTCCAGAACTCAACAAAGCGGTCACACTCGCACCCAACCTTGCAGTCCGGGCTGCCGCAGCCGTTCTCCGGACCGCGGTCAAAGTAAATCTCCGAACATGGGCCGCACGGACCTGTCCCGATTTCCCAGAAGTTGTCCTCTTTACCCATGCGGACGATACGCTCCGGCGGGATACCGACTTCTTTTGTCCAGATGTCAAACGCCTCGTCGTCGTCCTCGTAAATTGTAATCCAGAGCTTATCGACCGGCATCTTCATCTCTTTTGTCACAAACTCCCACGCCCATGCGGTCGCCTCGCGCTTGAAGTAGTCGCCGAAGGAGAAGTTGCCCAGCATTTCAAAGAAGGTGCCGTGGCGCGCCGTTTTCCCCACGCGCTCAATGTCTGGCGTGCGGATACACTTCTGGCACGTGGTCGCCCGCTTTGAGGGCGGCGTCTGCGCGCCGGTGAAAAACGGTTTCAGCGGCGCCATACCGGAATTGATGAGCAGCAGGCTCGCGTCGTTCTGCGGCACAAGCGGGAAGCTCGGCATCCGGTAGTGGCCCTTGCTTTCATAGAAGGAGAGAAATTTCTCCCGAATCTCGTTTAGACCCAATTTTTCCATCGTAATAAAACCCCTTATATCATTAGTTTAATTTTATATACAGATTACCGTACCTGCGCGCCCGGCGCAATATCGCCGTCAGTGGTGCAGATTTTGAGCGCATCGCCCTCGGAGGCGGCCAGAATCATCCCGTACGAGTCCACGCCGCGCAGCTTTACGGGCTTTAAGTTGGCAATTACAATCACGTTCTTTCCAACCAGCTCGTCCGCCTTGTAGTGTTTTGCGAGGCCGGACACAATTTGCCGTGTTTCGCCGCCCATGTCGACCATGAGTTGATACAATTTGTCCGCACCCTCGATTTTTTCTGCGCTGACAACCTTAGCCACACGCAAATCGAGCTTTGCAAAGTCGTCGATTGTAATCTGCTCCAGTGCGGTAGTACCCTTCTTCTCCGGTTTCTTTTCTTCCTTCTTTGCTTCTTTTGTTGCCGGATACTTCGCCGCGTTGAAAGCTGCGATTTCTTCTAACTTCTTTTTCTCGTCGAGGCGGGCGAACAGCACCTCCGCCTTACCGACGTGCCCGCCGGCCTGTATTGCGCCGAAGTTGTCAAGGCTCTCCGCCGTAGTGTCACAACCGCCGAGCTGCTCGTAAATCTTCTGCGCAGTAGATGGCATAAACGACTCAAGCAGAACGGCAATAAAGCGGATGGATTCAAGCAGGTTATACAACACGGTCCCAAGCCGCGGCTTGCTTGCTTCGTCCTTTGCCAGCACCCACGGCGCCGTTTCGTCAATATACTTGTTCGAGCGGCGTGCCAGTCCCATGATGAGGTCGAGCGCGTCCGCCACACGCAGACCATCCATTTTTTCCTTTACGCCCGCGGCTGTGTCGAGCGCGGTCTGAATCAATTCATCGTCGAACTCGCCCTTGCAGTCCGGCGCGGGAATTACGGCGCCAAAATACTTGTCGCTCATCGTCTCCGTACGGTTGACGTGGTTGCCGTGCGTGTTCGCCAAGTCGGAATTGTATCGGCTGATAATCGTTTCATACGTAATTGTTCCATCGGACGCAAACGGCATCTCGCTGAGTACGTAGTAACGGATTGCGTCTACGCCGAACAATTCGGAGAGGTCGTCGGCGTACATTACGTTGCCGCGCGACTTACTCATTTTGTCCATACCGGACAGCAGCCACGGATGGCCGAAAATCTGCTTCGGGAGCGGCTCGCCCAGCGCCATCAGAATAATGGGCCAGTAAATCGTGTGAAACCGCAGAATGTCCTTGCCGATGATGTGTACGTCCGCGGGCCAGTATTTTTTGTACTGCTCCGACGGGCCGTCCGGGTCGTATCCAAGCGCGGAAATGTAGTTTGTCAGCGCGTCAATCCAGACGTACACGACATGGCCCGGGTCAAACTCGACCGGAACGCCCCAGTCGAACGTGGTACGCGACACGCACAAATCCTGCAAACCGGGCTTTAAGAAGTTATTCACCATCTCGTTTTTGCGCGACTCCGGCGCGATAAAGTCCGGGTGTTCCTCAATGTGCTTCATCAGCCTGTCCTGATATTTGCTCATTTTAAAGAAGTAAGCTTCCTCTTTCGTTGGCACGACCTCGCGCCCGCAGTCGGGACAGCGCCCGTCCACAAGCTGCGACTGCGTGAAAAACGACTCGCACGGCACGCAGTAAAGCCCTTCGTATTCACTTTTGTAGATGTCGCCCTGGTCGTAAAGCTTTTTGAAAATCTTTTTAACAACGGCCTCGTGGCTCTCGTCCGTCGTACGGATAAAGTGGTCGTACGACGCGCCCATCAGATCCCAGATTTTTTTAATCTCGCCCGTCACGCCGTCGACGTACTCCTTCGGCGTTACGCCGGCTTCCTCCGCCGCCTGCTGTATCTTCTGCCCGTGTTCGTCCGTGCCGGTCAGAAAAAATACGTCATAACCGAGCTTGCGCTTAAAGCGCGCGATTGCGTCGGTCAATATTACTTCGTACGTGTTGCCGATATGCGGCTTGCGCGACGTATACGCAATCGCCGTTGTGATATAAAATTTTTCTCTATTATTCAAAATTACACCTTCTTTGATTCGTTTATTTTTATGACAAGAACGCCTCCATCAGCGTATGTCCCATGGGGCGGAAGATGCCCGTTTTCTGCGCTTCCGCTTCACAATAGGTGCGCGCGCCGTGCTCCTGCTCGCTGTCGCTGCGGTAGATCACATACGGCACCGGCTCCGCGCTGTGCGTCATAGTCGCAATCGGCGTCGGGTGGTCGGGCATCAGCAGGACGGAAAACTCCTCTCCTGCAGCCTTTAATCCGTCGATAATCTGCTTTGCCGCCGCGTCGAGCCGCTCAATTGAGAGCACTTTATTTTCTACTTCGCCGCGGTGGCCGCATTCGTCCGCTGCCTCAACGTGCAGGTACACAAAGTCCTTGCCACCTAAAAGTGCATCGAGCGCGGCCTGCGCCTTACCGGGGAAGTTGGTGTTGACGTTTCCGGTAGCGCCTTCCACCTCAATCACGTCCATACCCGCGCAGTGGCCAATGCCTTTGAGCAGATCGACTGCACTGATTACTGCGCCGTCAAGGCCGTACTTTTCCTTGAAAAGCGGCAGGGCGGGCTTGCTTCCCTGGCCCCAGAACCAGATTGTATTTGCGGGGGCAAGCCCCTTACGCATTCGTTCGATATTCACGGGGTGATCTTTTAAGAGCATATAGCTCTTTTTCATCATATCCAATAACAAATCGGCGTAGTCGCCTTTCGGCAAATATTCGCCGATCACGCGCTTCGAGATGTCGTGCGGCGGGGTCAGCGTGCTGTTCAGGCTACCGCCGTGCATAACCATCAGGTTGCGGTAGCTCGTGCCCGCATAAAACTCGATTGTGTCGCTGCCGAACGCCTTGCGGACCGTGTCGATAAGCTGCGCGCCCTCTGCCGAGCTGATTTCGTCGGCGCTGTAGTCGAGCATGGTCTTTTTAGAAAAGTCCTCCTCGTCTGAGAGCGTCACCGTGTTGACGCGGTACGTCACATCGCCCTTTGCAAGCTTTGCGCCAATTGACACCGCCTCCAGCGGGGAGCGGCCCGTGTAGTACTTGGTCGGGTCGTAGCCCATGACGGACAAATTCGCCACGTCGCTGCCCGGCGCAATACCGTCCGGTACGGTTTTCACCATACCCATCTCGCCCTTTGCAGCGAGGTAGTTCATCGTCGGCTTTTTCGCCGCCTGCAACGGCGTTTTCCCGCCGAGCGATTCAATCGGCAAATCGGCCATGCCGTCGCCTAAGATTACAATATATTTCATACAGCATTTCCCCTTATCACCAATTCAAGAATAAAAATACATTTATCGTTAATTATACACCATATTCATTAGTATGACAAGGATTTTTCGGGGAAATTCATATTTTGATTCTTAAATTTATTTCGGGCTTTTTAGCAGCAGTGCGCTGCCATGCGGTTAAAAAGCTGAATTCTGAAATTGCTAAAGTAAAAAATTAACGAAAGTACACGGGTTTTTACGCTTTATTTTTTATGTTGGATACCTTGTCCACCCCTTGACATTACGCGGTTTTATGTGTAAAATAATATGAATGTAAAAGTTTGTTACGAGAAAGGTAAAAGCATGTTTAAAGCCGATACATGGACGGATTATGAATTGATTGACAGCGCGTCGGGCGAGAAGCTTGAACGCTGGGGGAGCCATATCCTGCGCCGGCCCGACCCGACGGCTGTGTGGTCGGACAAGTCCTCGCCGCTGTGGGACAAGGCAGCGGCAGTCTACCACCGCTCGAATAAGGGCGGCGGAAGCTGGGAATATAAGGCGCGTCTGCCCGAGCGGTGGACGGTAGGGTTTGAGGGCATGACGTTTCACATCAAGCCCATGAATTTTAAGCATACGGGCCTGTTTCCAGAGCAGGCGGCGAATTGGGTGTGGTTCCGCGATTTAATCAAACAGGCGGACCGGCCTGTGCGCGTCCTGAACCTGTTTGCTTATACAGGCGGCGCGACGGTTGCGGCGCTTTCGGCGGGCGCGTCGGTGACGCATGTGGACGCCGCGAAGGGGATGGTATCGTGGGCGAAGGAAAACGTCAACTCCTCCGGATACAAGGATGCCGATATCCGCTACATCGTCGACGATGTGTTAAAGTTCGTCGCGCGCGAGCAGCGGCGCGGCAAAACGTACGACGCGGTGATTATGGACCCACCGTCTTACGGGCGCGGCCCGTCGGGCGAGGTCTGGAAGATTGAAAACGAGCTGTATCCGCTCGTGTGCGAGTGTATGAAAATCCTTTCGGATGCCCCCTTATTTTTTCTAATTAATTCCTATACGACGGGGCTGAATGCCTCTGTACTGTATAATATTTTATCTTTGACGATGAAAAAGCGTTTCGGCGGCACGATTGATGCGGACGAGCTTGGTATCCCGATGCGCGCAAAGCCGGGGCTGTGTCTCCCGTGCGGTATCTCGGGCCGGTGGCAGGCAAATTGAGAAACGCGAAGAAATCTACTTTTGAAACGGCGGTTTGCAGATGATTAAAACCGAAAATTTACGATATAATTACGAAAATGAAGACGACGAGAGCGTGGTTGAGGTCTTAAAGGGCGTGGACTTGGAACTCCACAAGGGGCAGTTTGTCGCCATCGTGGGGCACAACGGCTCGGGGAAGTCGACGCTTGCAAAGCACTTTAACGCGGTGCTGTTGCCATCGGGCGGCAAGGTGTATGTCGAGGGGCTTGACACGGCGGACGAGGCGCTGCTGTTTGAGATTCGGCGGCGCGTCGGTATGGTGTTCCAAAACCCGGACAACCAGATTGTCGCGACAATTGTGGAAGAGGACGTTGCGTTTGCGCCGGAAAACCTCGGCGTTGCGCCGAAGGAAATCCGTGAGCGGGTCGATAAGGCGTTAAAAGCGGTCGGCATGTACGAGCGCCGGCTCGACGCACCGCATATGCTCTCCGGCGGACAGAAGCAGCGGATTGCAATCGCGGGGATTTTAGCGATGAACCCGAAATATATTATCTTAGACGAGCCGACGGCGATGCTCGACCCAATCGGGCGGCGCGAAGTCATGAATACGGTGCGCCGGCTCAACAAAGAGGAAAATATGACCGTTTTGCTGATTACGCACTACATGGATGAGGCGGCGCTCTCCGACCGGATTATCGTAATGCGCGGCGGGCAGGTGCTGCTCGACGGCACACCAAAGGAGGTCTTTGTGCAGACGGAGAAGCTCAAAAGCACAGGGCTTGACATTCCGCAGGCGGCGGAGCTGATTCACGAGCTTGCTGCGGCGGGGCTTCCGGTCAAAAAGGACGCGATTACGGTCGACGAATGTGTAGAGGAGATTATGAAGCTGTTATGATCGTATGCGAAAACGTATGCCATACTTATCAGGCGGGTTCCCCGTTTGAGAAGGCGGCGCTTAAGGACATTAATTTACATATTACTGCGGGCGAACTCGTCGCAATTATTGGGCACACCGGCTCGGGCAAGTCGACGCTGATCCAGCACTTTAATGCACTGCTGAAGCCTACGTCGGGACGGGTGTTGATTGACGGGGTTGATACGAGTACGCCGAAGCAGGATTTACGCGCAGTGCGCAAGAAGGTGGGCTTGGTGTTCCAGTATCCGGAGCATCAGCTCATGGAGGAAACGGTACGTAAGGACATCGCGTTTGGACCGCGCAATCTCGGCCTGCCGGAGAACGAAATCGAGGACCGCGTTCTGGTCGCGGCAAAGTCGATTGGACTGAAGGACGAGCTTTTGGACAAGTCACCGTTCGAGCTGTCCGGCGGGGAAAAGCGTCGCGTCGCGATTGCGGGCGTATTGGCGATGGAGCCGGATGTACTCGTATTAGATGAGCCAACGGCTGGACTTGACCCGGCGGGGCGCGACGAGCTGCTCGATTTGGTCCTCCAGCTTAACGACTGCGGCATGACGATTGTGCTCGTATCACACAGTATGGAGGACGTTGCCCGGACGGCACGGCGCATTATCGTAATCAATGATACGAGAATCGCGTACGACGGCAGCGTAGCGGAGGTGTTCTCGCATGTGCGGGAACTGACGGATATGGGGCTTTCTGTGCCGCAGGTCAGCCTTGTGATTGACCGCCTGCGCGCACGCGGTGTGGATTTGCCGGGCGACATCTATACGGTGGAGCAGGCGCGCGACGCGCTGCTCAGGCTTTTGAGAAAATAGTGGAGGCGCAGCATGATTCGATTTGCCTTTTTGGATAAACGGGAAAAGGTACAATATGCGCAACGGTTATTTAACTTGCTATATGCGAACATGTCGGTCATCGCGCCGACAGGATATACCTATCAGGAAGACTTTGCCGCTTGGTCGGCGGCGGTATTGCCTGCGCTGGACAAGCCGCAGCGGCAGATTGTTTGTATCTATGATGACGAGGCATTTATCGGCTATTTTCAGTACTATGTGAATGATGATTTGTTTATGATGGAAGAAATTCAGTTTTTACGCAGTTACCAATCGGAAAAACAGCTGTTCCGGCGGCTTTATACGTTTTTACTACCGCAGCTGCCCGCCGGTATTTGCTTTGTTGAGGCTTATGCAAATAAGAAAAATATAAAATCACAGGAAATTTTAAAGCATTTAGGGCTTTCTGTGACAAAGGAAAATGAGACCAATTTACACTACAGAGGAAATTACATGGATTTAGTAAATTGGTGCACTAAAGAAAAGATAAATTAAACCACATAGGAGAAAACCATGCTCAAGGATATTACACTCGGACAATACTTTCCGGGCGACTCGCCCATACACAGGCTTGACCCGCGGGTCAAGATTCTGTTGACAATGGCATACATTATTTTACTCTTTTTGGTGAAGAATTTTACTGGCTTCGCCTTGTTTGCCGTGTTTACGTTCGTGGTGATTGGCGTGGCGAAGATTCCATTGCGGTTTGTTGTAAAGGGACTAAAGCCCTTGCTATTTATTATCGTGTTTACCGGTATTATCAACATTTTTATGACCCCGGGCACGATCGCGTTTCAAATTCCGTACACGTGGATAACGGCAACGTGGGAAGGGATGCGCATGGCGGCGTTTATGATTGTGCGTTTAACGTTTTTAATCATGGGCACGTCGCTTCTGACGCTGACGTCGTCGCCGATTACACTGACAGACGGAATAGAGCATTTGCTCTCGCCGTTTAAGAAAATCGGCGTGCCGGCGCACGAGCTGGCGATGATGATGACGATTGCGATTCGGTTTATCCCGACGCTTTTGGAGGAAACGGAAAAGATTATGAAGGCGCAGACCTCGCGCGGGGCCGACTTTGAAACGGGCAACATCCTAAAGCGCGCGAAGGCGCTTGTGCCGCTTTTGGTTCCGCTCTTTATCAGCGCGTTCCGGCGCGCGGACGAGCTTGCGCTCGCGATGGAGTGCCGCTGCTACAACGGCGGTACGGGCCGGACACGTATGAAGCAGCTTCAAATTACAAAAGGCGACATCTCCTGTACGGCGGTGGCGCTTGTTTCGATGGCAATTGCCACAACGGTTGGATACTTGACGTTTCTGCTTTAAAAAATGCCATAAAGGATTGGTGCTATGCTCCGCAATATTGCTCTGCTGCTCCAGTATAAGGGCAGCGCGTACCACGGCTGGCAGCGCCAGCAAAACGCCCTGACGGTGCAGGAGACGCTTGAAGCCGTCGCTAAAAAGGTGTGCGGCCTAACCGGGACGATTACCGGCTGCGGCCGGACGGACGCGGGCGTTCACGCTCTCTTTTATGTCTGCAACTTTTTTTCAAAGACAAAAATCCCTGACGAAAAAATTGCGTTTGCACTCAACTACAGCCTGCCGGACGACATTTGTGTCTTAGGCGCGGCGACGGTTGATATGCACTTTCACGCGCGTTACAGCGTAGTAAAAAAACGCTACCAATATAAAATTTTAAATACACCGCACGGCGATGTGTTTCAAAAGGATTTGGCATGGCACTGCCGAACGCCGCTCGATCTTGAGAGGATGCGTTTTGGCGCGCAGGCTATATTAGGCGAGCACGACTTCCGCGCGTTTTGCGCGAGCGGCGCGCAGACAAAGGATTTTGTGCGTACGGTCTACAGCTTGGATATCACGAAGCAGGACGGCATTGTGACAATAGACGTGTGTGGCAATGGCTTTTTGTATAATATGGTACGCATCATCGCCGGTACACTCGTCTATGTTGGAACGGGGCGCATAGAGCCCGAGGCGGTAGGCGCGGTGATCGCCTCATGCGACCGGCGGCGCGCCGGGATTACAGCTCCGCCGCATGGGCTATATATGGCGCGGGTATATTATGAGCCGGAGATTGAGTGGAAATAGGACGCAAAGCGGGTGGTGCAAAAAATGAGCAGATTGGATTACAAACGAAAAAAACAAATGGAAATAGAGCGGCAGCAGCGCGGTGAAACGGGCTTTGTGTGGTTTTTGAAGCGGCATATAGGGCTGATTGTGCTGGGAATTCTTGTTTTGCTCGTCAGTGCGGCGGCCATAGCTGTCGGCCTTAACCCCGACTTTGGCGCGTCACTGTTTCACAGGGGCGCTTCGCCTCTGTATTTGGATGAAAATACGCTGTTTGAGATGCCGTATACGGCTGGTGAAACGACTGTTATAAAGGTACAAAATAATTCTGTTATCATATGTACAAAAGAAAAAATTATGAGCCTTTCCGGCGCGGGAAAAACAGAGTGGGAGCTTCCGGTACGCCTGAGCAATCCGCTCGTGTCGGTGGCGGACGGCTATATTTTAGCAGCCGACCGCGGCGGCAAGGATATTTATTTGATTCACGAGGGAAAGGTTTTACTGCAAACGGCCTCTGCGCACAATATTATCAATGCGAGCGTTGCGGCGGATGGAAGGTTTGTCGTCGTGTCGGATGAGCCGTACTATAAGGGGCTCGTCACAGTTAAGGACGCGAAGGATAACGAGGTGTTTGTGTGGCATTCCGGCACGGCTTATATCGTTGACGCTGTGCTTGGCAGCGATACGGATAATCTTGCGCTTGCAACGGTTAATACCGCCCCGTCCTCCGGCGGCGCGGGCGGCCTTTCGGGCGGCGTGCTGCTGTTTCATCTCTATGACACAGAGCCGTATCAGACCCATACTTTTGACGCAAATGTGGTGACGAATGTGTTTCGCGCGGGCAAGGGGTTTTTGGCGGTAACGGACCGGCAGTGTGTCGGTTTTGGCGCGGACGGCGCGCAAAGCTGGACGTACAGCTTTGAAGGACAAACTATCAGTAAAATTAGCACAAGCGGCGACTTGACCGTGTTTGCGCTGGAAAGCTCCGGCGGGCGGAAAAGTATATCCGCCGTTGACAATAATGGAAAGGTGAAATGTACGATTCCGAACGTACCGAGCTTGAGCTTTATCAGCGTGGACGCAGACCGAATCGCTTATAACAACGGCAACAACATTACGGTCTGTGACAGCGCAGGAAGCGAGCTCTATTCGATTCAGACGGCAAAAAGCTTTACGGAGCTGCTGCTGTTTGACGGCGGTAAAAAGGCGGTCGGGCTGACGGGCACATCGCTTGATATTTTAGAGATTAGATAAGTGTTTCGCTCTATCAAAAGGAGGCGCGGGTATGCCATATGTTTTGGATGCGGTAATCGCCGCAATCGTGATTATTTGTGTCGTGCGCGGCGCAAAAAAGGGGTTTATCCGCGCCGCATTTGGTATTGTGACGTTTTTGCTGGCGGCGGTACTTGCGTTTATGTTTTATGGCCCGTTTTCGGACTATGTAATTACGACGCCGGCGGGACAAACAGTGGAGCAGAATTTATACGATTCAATTTATAAGGCGGTTGCCGGCAATGCGGCGCAGCCGCAGCATGAGGGGGCAGAGCAAGCCGCACCTGAACCGGAGCAAGCCGCACCTGAACCGGAGCGGCAGAAGCCGACGGCGAACACGACAGAGGATGTGCTAAACGCGATGAAGATTCCGCAGTTTATGTTCCAGTCGGTGTTTGCGCAGAGTGATTTCCTCGTCCGCACGGCGCAGCTTACCGTTGCGGAAGCGGTGAGTAAATCGCTGGCGGGTGCATTTATGAAGCCGCTTGCCGCCAGCCAGCAGAGAATACTCCATCGCCTTCAGCAGAATATCCGGGATTTCGCCCAGCGACCGC
>URQR01000027.1 GCA_900550065.1 uncultured Eubacteriales bacterium
AGTGAGTGCGAGCCTGTAGAGGGGCGGGAGAAGTTATAAAAAAGTACCCATGGCAATGCCATGGGTACTTTTTTTGTATATTATTTTTCTACCCTGAGCGCCCGCATTGCATTTAATATCGCAATGACTGACACGCCTACGTCGGCAAACACCGCCTCCCACATATTCGCCATGCCAAGTGCGCCCAATATCAGGACAAGTGCCTTGACCGCCAGCGCAAATATAATGTTTTGCCGCACAATACGCAGCGTCTTTTTCGCTATCTCTATCGCTGCTGCGATTTTGGAAGGCTTGTCGTCCATTAGTACGATATCCGCCGCTTCAATCGCGGCATCAGAACCCATCGCGCCCATTGCGATACCAATATCAGCGCGGGATAGTACCGGCGCGTCGTTGATGCCGTCGCCCACGAACGCAAGCCTTGACTTCGGCGCTTTTTGGCTCAAAAGCTCCTCTACGCGCGCCACCTTATCCGCTGGCAATAACTGTGTGTATGCTTTATCAATTCCGAGCTGTGCAGCAACGCTTTCACCGACCGCTTTCGCGTCGCCGGTCAGCATAACCGTCTTTTGCACGCCTTGCTCCTTGAGCGCGCGGATTGCGTCCGGCGCATCGGCCTTAATTTCGTCGGAAATGACGATGTGCCCGGCGTAGAGCCCATCTACTTCGACGTGGACGGTCGTTCCGATATGATGGCACGGATGCCATGCAACGCCGCGTTCGTCCATGAGCTTGTCGTTACCGACACAGACGAGCTTGCCGTCTACTTTGGCACGCACGCCCCGGCCCGCTACCTCTTCAACCTCGCCGACGCGCGCGGTGTCAACCTCTTGGTTATACGCGTCCTTCAATGAGCGTGAAATCGGGTGGTCGGAATAGCTTTCGGCCAAGGCCGCCAGCTCTAAAAGCTGCGCTTCTGAAACAGTATCCGGGTGAATTGCGGTCACATTAAAAACACCTTTGGTCAGTGTACCGGTCTTATCAAACACGACAATATCCGTTTTTGCAAGAACCTCCATATAGTTGCCGCCCTTTACCAAAACGCCGCACCTCGACGCCCCGCCGATTCCGCCGAAAAAGCTGAGCGGGACGGAAATCACAAGCGCACAGGGACAGGAAATAACAAGGAAAATGAGTGCACGGTGTACCCAGTCGCTCCATTCGCCGCCAAAGAACAGCGGCGGCAGAACCGCCAGCAGCAGCGCACCAATAACAACGCAGGGCGTGTAATAACGCGCAAATTTTGTAATAAAATTCTCGGCCTTTGCCTTTTTACTGCTGGAATTTTCGACAAGATTTAGTATTTTTGCGACAGTCGACTCGCCAAATACTTTCGTGACACGCACACGCAACAGTCCGCTTTGATTGATGCATCCACTAATTACGTCGTCTCCCGGCTCAATCTCGCGCGGCAGTGATTCGCCCGTCAGCGCGGCAGTATCCAGAGAGGAGTTTCCCTCCAAAACAACGCCGTCGAGCGGGACTTTTTCCCCCGCTTTGATAACAATTACGTCTCCGACCGCGACTTCGCTGGGATCAACCTGTATCAGCTTGCCTTCCTGCTCTATGTTTGCGTAGTCGGGACGAATATCCATCAGGGAGGCAATTGACTTACGAGAACGCCCAACCGCGTAGCTCTGGAACAGTTCGCCCACCTGATAAAACAGCATAACGGCAACGCCCTCCGGGTATTCGCCGGTAAAGAAGGCGCCAATTGTTGCAATCGCCATTAAAAAGTTTTCATCAAACACTTGACCGTGCGCAATATTGCGCGCTGCCTTCCATAAAACGTCCCATCCGATTACTGCATAAGGGATTAAAAATACAGCCAGACGGTAAATGCCCTCGAACGGGAGCAGTACAGCAGCCACTAAGAGCGCTGCACTTACTAAAATCCGCCACAGCATCTTTTTTTGTTTCTTCGTCATATAAGCACCCCCTGTATGCGCCTAATCAATCCGGATTTCACAGTCCGGCTCGATACGCCTACATACCTTGACGGCCTGCTTCACAATTTTATCAAAGGACGAATCATCCGCCGCAAGTATCATTTTCTGTGTTAGAAAGCTCACCTGTACATCCTCAACGCCGTCAATTTTACGGACAGCGTCCTCCATTTTTTGCGCGCAATTCGCGCAATCTAAGTCAATTAATTGAAACGTCTTTTTCATAAAAACCGCCTCCTTTATTTTTTTTATTATTATTCGTTTACATGCTCCATACCCTGATTGATAATACTGTAGACATGGTTATCGGAAAGCGAATAAAAAACGTTCTTCCCGTCCTTTCTCGCTTTTACAAGTTTGTTTGCTTTCAAAATACGCAATTGGTGAGATACCGCCGTCTGCGTCAGTCCGAGCAGCTGCGCAATGTCTCCTACGCACAGCTCTGCCTCAAAGAGCGCGTAAAGGATTTTGATTCGCCCGGAGTCACCGAATACTTTAAACAGCTCCGCTAAATCGTAGAGTGTTTCATCCTGTGGCATATTTTGCAAAACTTTTTTCACGATATCAGCTTGTACCCATGAATACGTAGAGCTTTCTATTTTTTCATCCCTTATCACGACAACACAACCTTTCATATGAACATCTATTCATATATTATACCCGAAATCAGGATTTGTCAACAGTTTTTCTAAAAAATATTTATTATTTCTGAGAAATCGTGATATAGGATACATAAAAATGCCCGTAGACACGAAGCATGTGCTGCGTGTGTACGGGCAAAGTAGCATTATTTCAATATCTTATCAAGTTCGTCCTTTTTCTCCGCGCTAATGATTCCGTTTTCCGCTGAAAATGCAGCTGTCAGCCGCCCCATATTACGGTATAGGCCGGCATACGCCGGTTCCCTTTTTTCCAAATCGGCGATATGCTTCCTGACCGTTTCACAGTCCCCGCGCGAAAAGGGGCCGGTCAGCGCTTTTGCCGTGCCGTTTTGCTTGAGGTTTTCCAGCACCTGCGACAAAAGCGGCAGCATCAGCGCATATGCATCCGACTCGGAAAAGCCGATATCACAGTAGATATTTTTTGCCGTGTCGATAAGCGGCAGAATAAAATTCGCACAAAAACAGGAGGCCGCATGGTAGAGGAGCTTGTCCTCTTTTTTGATTGAAATAACGGTAAGGTTAGCGATAGAGGAAAATTCTTTTAAAGCCTCCTCGCCGGTGCCCGTTCCCTGAAGCGTACAGATGACCTTAGAAAAATCAACAGGACCGCCGGTCAGCGACGGCATTGTGTGAAAGGCACACAGGCCGCGGCTGCCTTGCAGGGGCGACAGCGCGTCCGACGATAAAGAGCCGCTCATGTGGCAAAATACACAGCCGTCAATCACTGCTCCGCTTTGCGCGATATCCTGTGCGAGCGGACGGATACCATCGTCCTTTACAGTAAGAAACACGATATCACATTGTTGCAGAAATGGCGTAAGAACATCTATATTAATAACTCTTTGGGCGAAATTTGTATAAAGTATATCTTTTGTGAGCACGCCGGTAATGGAAACCGGACAACCACGAAGGTACTGGCAAAATGAAACGCACATCCTGCCCCCGCCGATAAAACCAATTTTCATAAAAATCGCCTCCTTGATTTTGAAATGTATTTGGGGAACAAACACAAAGACCCCGTCTTTGCGTATTTATACCACAAGACAGAAAAAAAATCAAGTCGAACTGTGCGGCGGTGAAATATTGACAGGAACAGGGGAGTGTGGTACTATAACAATATAGGAAAACAGAGGTGTCTGTTCCTTTTGAGCGCGAAAGAGGTGGCTTTATGAGACGAGGCTTAAAAATAATTGCAGTCCTTTTAGTTTTGGCGGTAACGCTGCAAGGGGGCTGTGTTTTTGCTCACGATATGGGTACAATCAGCGGAATCGGAATTGACTATGCGTCTTGGGATAAAGAGGCGCCGCCTTCGGCAGTGATGCCGACGCCGGAACCGACCCCCACTCCTACGCCGACGCCGGAACCGACGCCGCAGCGGCCTACAAAGTTTAAAGAGGTCGAGATTGCGCGCGCCTCCACGACCTATGGTACATACGCAGCACAGGCGAACCGGAACAACAATATGGCGCTTGCTGCAAAGGCGATTGATTATACTGTTATCGACAATGGGGATAGTTTTTCGTTCAACAACGTAGTTGGTCCACGGACAGCTGCGCGCGGCTACAAGGAAGCGACGATTTTTGTCGGGGACGAAAAGGAACAGGGTCTCGGCGGCGGTATCTGCCAGGTGTCGTCGACCGTCTATATGGCTGCCAAAAAGGCGCGGCTCAAGATTTTGGAACGGTATCCGCACACGATTCCGGTGACATATTGTTCACGCGAGGATGAAGCAACGGTGGCATGGGGCTACCTTGATTTTCGGTTTCGGAATAACACCGGCGACCCGATCCGGCTGGAAGCATCGTGCAGCGGCGGCGTTGTACGGGTTATCATTTATCAGCGCGTCCCGGTGTATGATTAATCATTCATTGATATATCTTATAATACCCACATACTATGTGGGTATTTTTTATTTAACAGCAAATACCTCTTGACACATAATACTATGTAATATATAATATAAGGCATAAGGAGGTGATTGTTTGGATGTTCAAATTAAAAAAGGTCTGCTGGAGGCTTGTGTCCTGACTGTTTTAAAGAAAAAGGATTCATATGGATATCAAATCATTCGCGATATTACGTCCTGTATTGCAATTTCCGAATCGACGCTGTATCCGATTCTAAAGCGGCTTGAGGGTGGTGGGTACTTGACGACGTATTCACTGGAGCATCAGGGCAGACTGCGGAAATATTACAAGATCACGGAGCTTGGAGAACAGAAAATTGAAACGTTTTTACAGGATTGGAACGAGGTGATGCGGGTGTACCGCTTTATAAAGGAGGGTTACGATGAATAAAGCAGAATTTTTTAAAACGCTGCGTTCGTTACTGAGAACGATGCCGGAGCAAGACTGTGAAAAGGTAATTGCGTTTTATGAGGAAATGATCTCTGACCGGATGGAGGAAGGGATAAGCGAGGAAGAAGTGATTGCCCAGTTTGGCGACGTTGGAAAGCTCGCAGCAGACATCTTAGAGGAAGCGCCTGCCGCGGGTTATGTATCCGGCGGAAAGGAAAACAAGGTGTATGAGATAGCGGGGAGTGTGTCCAGCGCGGTAGAGCTGCGCGCAAAAAATCTAAGTGTAGAGGTTCACGTTTCAAAGGATGATATGCTCCGCTTCCACTACTTTGAAAACGATATTGTCCGTTTTACAATTAGGCAGCACGGTGACGCGCTTTATCTTGAGCAACAGCAACCGAGCATGATTAAGTGGATGCTCAGCGGCCTGTTCCATTGGGTCAATCAGCCGCTTCTTTTAGAAGTACCGGAGTCATTTGTAGGTAGGCTGCATGTGGAAAGTACGAACGCGAAGATATCGGCACAGGGCATTGCACTGGGGGGCAGTCTGACACTTCATACATCAAATGCAGGAATTGATTTGTGCGATAGTTCTGCAATGGAGCTTGAGGCGGTTACTTCGAACGGTAAAATTGAAGCCCGCAGGTTACAGGCAGAGAAGGGCGTTTTGTGTCGTTCCTCTAACAGTAAGGTGTGTGTGGATACAGTTACATGCGCTGCGGCGGAGTTTATCAGCTCAAACGGCAAAGTAGAAGTCAAGAACACGGACACAGACGGTTTACTCGGCGTGACGACCTCGAACGGCAAAATTGTGGTAAATGCGGTAAGTGGAGGCGAAATTCGGCTAAAAACCATAAATGGAAAAATTGAAGGAAGTATTAAGGGGCGGCAGGAGCAGTACAAAATCACCTGCCATACGGTAAACGGCAAATGCAATGTTCCAAACCAGATTGTGCAGGGGCCGTGTAGAAGTATTGCCGCCAAAACTGTTAACGGTAATATTGAGCTGACGTTTCCCGAAGGGTAACATATAACTTATTCTTTATAGAACCCATCTTCCCCAGTCATAAACCACCCTGCTTTTGAATACACATTAGTAAAACCAAAAACGACAATCAAAAGCAGGGAGAGGGGAAGGTACGCATGGGGGAGTACAAGGATAACAATATTGTAACGGTTGCGGGTATCGTCGAGGATATGCCCGTCTTTAACCACGAGGTATATAAGGAAAAATTTTATATTTTTACGCTCTGTGTCAAACGTCTGAGCGAGGTGGACGACCATATCAAGGTGATATTGTCGGAGCGTCTTTTTGGGAGTGAATTCGACGTTCGCGCGGGCGACTTTGTCGCAATAAACGGGCAGTTCCGCTCTTATAACAACTACAGCGGAGAGGGCAGCCGCCTTGTTCTTACAGTATTTGCCAAAGATATCCGGACGGCACAGCCGGAGGAGCTCGAAAACCCAAACCAGATTTTTCTCGACGGCTATATATGTAAAGAGCCAGTTTACCGTGTGACACCGTTTGGGCGAGAGATTTCTGATATTTTGCTCGCGGTGAACCGTTCTTATAACAAATCCGACTACATACCCGCAATCGCATGGGGCAGAAACGCGAAATTCTGCCGCGATATCAGCGTGGGTACGCGCGTCCGTATCTGGGGACGCATCCAGTCGCGTGAGTACCAAAAAAAGCTGAGCGAAGAGGACGTTGTGACGAAAATGGCGTACGAGGTTTCGATTGGGAAAATGGAGCTTGTGCTCGACGAAGAATAATTGAATTTGATTATAGGCCGGGAGTGAACTCCCGGCTTTTTTTGTGCAGTTTTGCAAAATGACATTGAATTTTAAAAGGATTTATTGTATGATAAATATAGATTTACAAAAGAGGCGGTGCATAAACAATGAAAAAAGGATGGAAGATAGTTTGGTGGTTTATACTGAGCTGTGCTGTATTGGTTATTGCCGGAGCGGCCGCAATTTGGGGTATTGATATATACGTGGAATCTACGGGCAAGCAGATGCTCGTGACAAAGGATACGGCGCCGGAAAGCGATGCAATTATCGTACTCGGCGCGTATGTACAGCCGGACGGGCAAGTGTCGGAGATGCTACGCGACAGGCTTGAAATGGGGTATGCGCTCTATGCGGCGGGGAAGGCGCCGAAAATTATTGTAAGCGGAGACCACGGAACGCAGGAATACGATGAAGTGAATGCAATGCGGGCCTATTTACAGGAAAAGGGCGTGCCGCGCGAGGATATTTTCATGGACCATGCGGGCTTTGATACCTATGACTCGCTCTGCCGGGCAAAGGATGTGTTTTTGGCGCAGAAGGTAATCGTTGTATCGCAGGAATACCACGTGCTGCGCGCGCTCTATATTGCGAAAAACATAGGGCTGGATGCCTCCGGCGTGGGTGCGGATACATACGTCTATTACGGAATGCCATACTACCGTATGCGCGAATATCCCGCACGGGTTAAGGCGTTTTTACAGGCGCAGGTGTTTCGGCCGGAACCGAAATTTCTGGGCGACCCGATTCCTGTCTGGGGCGACGGAATTGTGACTGGCGATGGAAAAGAGTGAAGAAAAGTGCACAAAAAGAAAGCGGCGGATTTATGCAACCGGCTGCGGGAAAGGTGTAACTTATTTACATAGGTTTGTATAAAATTATCTGCTTTTCCTACGGGCCGTTTTTGCCGCCACGGTACGCTTGACAAGGCGGGCGAACGCTTTTAAAATGGTTTTAGTTACAGGATTAATGATTACTAAGGGGGGATTTGAATGAAAGGCAAGAGAGGATTGGCAATTATACTTACGCTGAGTATGCTAATGTACTTGCTCACGGGCTTTGGCCCGGCTGTAATGGCAGCAGATGCGCGGTTTGCGGCGGAAAAGCCGTTTGAAGCGGAGAATGGGAAGCTGTCTGGTGCAATGAAAAAAACGAAGGATACGGGCGCGAGCGGCGGATACTTTATCTCGGTCACAGAGGGGGCGCGTGTCGACGAGCCTGCGAAGATGCAGCCGGAGGCGAGCTACGTGTTTACGGTGCCGGTTGACGGCGAGTATCAGTTCTGGACAAAAAGCTATATGAAAGACGAGGGCGCTGACTCGTTTTGGGCACGGTTCGACGAAAACGCGTACATATACTGCGGCGGTGCGGTGACGGACGGGTATACGTGGAAAAACCACAGTGGCGTAACCGCGAAGCTGACGGCAGGAACGCACACGCTCGATATTGTGCATCGGGAGAATAATACGAAATTTGATATGATTTGTATTACGACAGACCCGGAAAAGTCGATTGGCAAGGAAGTACAAACGACGGCGAAGCCGACGGCAAGCGCAAGCCCTACTGCAAGTGCGACTGCGACGGTTAAGCCGGGAACAATGGACTGGTCGAAAGTGAATGTAGTTGAAATCGGCGATACGGGTTCTGTTTTGTTTGAAGCGGAGGACATGACGATTGAAAAGAGCATTGCCGCGATTGAAAATAATGCAGGTGCGTCGAAGAAAAAGGCAGTTGCGTTTATAACAGACGCGAAGGAACAAAAAGATGCTTTACTGCCCGGCGCGGTCAGCTTCCGCGTAAAAGCACCGCGCGGGACGTATAAAGTGTGGATGCGCTATGCGGCGGCTACCGATGGGAACGACTCGGCGTACAAATCTATTAATGGAGCGGCGTATACTGACCAAGCATTTGGCGTGACGGGCAGCAAGGAAACCTTTGCGTGGACGCTGGTCGGCAGTATTAAGTTTGTTTCCGACGAGGAGCAGAATGTGCGCGTCCGTCCGCGCGAGGGCGGTGGCGTCATCGACCAGTTTGTGATTACGAAGTCGGCGACGTACGTTCCGGAGGGGCTTTTGACCGAAGCGCCGGCGGTTGGCGCGGATGTGGTACAGCCGCTTCCGGCGGACGTTTATCCGAAGCCGACGATTACGCCTCCGGCGGAGCATCCGCGTCTGCTGTTCCGTGCGTCGGACATTCCAATGATAAAGGAAAACATGGAAAAAGAGCAGAGCACGAATGCACGCGTGAAATGGCAGGACTTTTTAAAGCAAGAAACGGACGGGGTACTTGATACGCCGAAAGATGCGTCGTCCGGCAACTACAATACCTCTGTGCTGGCAATAATTGAGTCGAAGGCGTTCGACTATGCTATAAATGGCAATAAAGAAAACGGGCAAAAGGCGGTCGACGCGATGCTCAATGTTTTGCAAACGGCGGTGTTTGCGCCGGTTCAGGACATTACGAGAGCGATGGGGCATACGATTTTTACGGCCTCTGAGGTATACGATTGGTGTCACGACCTTTTGACGGACGAGCAAAAGAAACAGATCGTGATTTTGTGCGAGGACATTGGCGCGCAGATGGAAATCGGCTGGCCGCCGAGCAAGCAGGGCGCAGTCGTGGGGCACGGCGGCGAGACGCAGCTCCAGCGCGATCTTCTGTCGTTTGCGGTAGCAACCTACGACGAATATCCGGACATATACAATTACATCGCGGGGCGTTATTTGAGCGAGTTTCTTGAGCCGCGTAACTATTGGTATCAGTCGCACAGCTACCATCAGGGCTACAGCTATAATAATTGCCGGTATAACTCAGATTTGTGGGGGCTTTGGATTTTCTACCGCATGAGCGGGGAAAAGATTTTCACAGATGATGCCCGGTATCCGATGTACTATACGGAATATGGCCGCCGTCCGGACGGGATGACCTTTGCGGAGGGCGACATGGGTGTCGATACGATTGGTGTGGAGCCGACGTATTTTAATTATCTGCAGCCGGCGTTTTTTGCCGCGGGCTTTTACAGTGACCCATACCTGAAGTATCAAACGGCGGTGCAGTCGGGCGGCTATAACAGCTTCAACTATTCGTTTACGACGCTTACGCCGGTACAGTTTATACTTTTTAACGACCCAGACACGGACGGAAGGCCGTTTTCTGAACTGCCGAATACGGCCTACTTTGGCGCACCGAACGGCACAATGGTGGCGCGTACCGGCTGGGAAATGGGGATGGATTCGCCGGTTGCGATGGCGTATATGCGCATTGGCGAGCGTTGGGCGGCGAATCACCACCACTTAGATGCGGGTACGTTCCAGCTCTATTATAAAGGTATTTTGGCGTTTAATCCAGGCCGGTACGACGCATACGGCACGGAGCACGATTATAACTTTAATAAAGAAACGATTTCTCACAATGGATTGCTGATATATGACCCGAATGAGACGATGCCGAATAATGTGGTCAACTCCGGCGGGCAGAAGCGGATTAATTCCGGCGAGCCGGCAACGTTTGATATCTGGATGGACGACGCAAGGCATAAGATGGGCGAGGTTTTGGGTCAGGAAGCGGGCCCGGACGCGCTGCGGCCGGAATATAGTTATATTTCCGGCGACGTTGCCGACGCATATTCGGATAAGGTGAGCGAGGTACGGCGTTCTATGGCGTTCTTCGACAACGACAACGAGGATATTCCCGCGCTGTTCTTTGTGATGGATAAGATTACGAGTAAGGACAAGAGCTTTAAGAAGACGTTTTTGCTCCATTCCTTACAGGAACCGGAGGTAAGCGGCAACACGACGACGATTAAGCGCGACACAGACGGCTATAACGGTAAGCTCGTCAACCAGACGCTCTATCCGGCGGATGCGCGGATTGAAAAAGTTGGCGGCCCGGGAAAGCAGTGGTTCGTCAGCGGGAAAAACTACGTGCCGCGCGGCGCAGACGAGCAGTCGACCGATATGGGCTGGGGGCGGGTTGAGATTTCGCCAAAGAGTCAGAACGAAACGGACTACTTCTTAAACGCGATGTATATGACAGATGCAGACAAGACGGTTTCCGCGCAGGCGGAACTGATTGAAAACGACACAATTCTGGGCGCAAAACTCGACAGTACAGTCGCGGTGTTTGTGAAGGATAAGGCGCGCGCACAGTCCGACATTAGCTTTGATGTGGCGGGCGACGGCGAATTCCGTATCTTAGTTGCCGGTATTCAGGAAGGCGGCTGGGACGTGAAAAAGGACGGCGTATCCGTTGGGGAGCAAATTGCAACGAAGGACGGCGGCACAGTTTACTTTAAGGGCGGCGCGGGCAGCTACACGCTTTCGTATACGAATCCTTCCGCGCAGCGTGAAAAGCAAGAAATCGTAATTCCTGAGCATGAGGGAATTACAGTAAAAATCAACAGCAAATACATGTACACGGACGTTGCGCCGGTGAAACAAAACGACCGGACCCTTGTGCCGATGCGCGCAATCTTTGAAAATCTCGGTGCGGATATCGCATGGGACGACGCGACGGAAACGGTGACGGGAACGAAGGACGACTTAACGGTTACGTTAAAAATCGGCGATACAACGGCGTATGTAAATGGCCGGGAAGTAACGCTCGACGTGCCGGCAATGCTGCTCTATGACCGCACAATGGTACCAATCCGGTTCGTGTCCGAATCGCTCGGCGCAAAGGTCGACTGGGAGGAGGCGTCTAAAACGGTCTTTATTACGCCTGCTAAAGAGTATAAGCCGCTTAGCCCATACGCGGTGCAGATTGTAGACTGTAAATGGAGCTCGGACAACGGCGAGTTCCAAAACGGCTATAAGGCATATGACGGCGACGAGGATACCCGCTGGGCGGCGGAAGGCGTCGGCGAGTGGATTATCTTTGAGCTAAAAGAGGAGGCCGACATTGCGTCGTACTATACGCAGTACTACAATGGCGCAAGCCGGGTTTACTCCTATGACCTGTATGCTTCCACAGACGGTGAGAACTTTACGTTGTTTTTGAGCACACAGACAAAGGGCGAGGGAGACAAAGAGGAAATCAAGCTCGACAAGCCTGTGCGTGCAAAATATATTAAGATGGTAGGGAAGGCAAATACTGTAAACAGTTGGAACTCGCTCCATGAGATTGAGTTCCGGACACAATAAAATAGGTGAAATCGTACGGCTGCCGCATGAAATTGTGGCAGCCGTCTTTTTGCTTCTTGTCGGTACGGCAAAATATTGAAATGCGTGAAATTACATCTTGACACTTGGACAAAAAAAGTTTACAATATAATGTGTATGATTAAGGGATAGTGTGTGAATCTGCATGAATTTGCAGTATTGCGCAGCTCTGGGATGATACACAGATATGAACACAAGGAATAAATTTTGAGTGGCGTAAAGGTTGCTCTTGCATGAAATTAGCTGATTTTATATGATAAGTTAGAAGAATTGATTCATACTGAGCGTTATTGGTTGTTGCTTATTTTCACCGGCATGGGGGTAAGAGGATAAGGAAAGGTCTATAATAGTTGTATGGAAAAATTTGTGTAAAAGTCTGTTAACATAATACAGGAGGCCAGCCAAAGCACGCCGCTCCCAATTAAGATGAGGAGGTGTGTGGCTATAGGTACGGAAGTTTGGATTACTATAGCAATATCCGCAGTTGTTGCGGTTGCAATAGCCATTATAGTCTATATAATGGCAAGCAAAGCAGGATATGAAAAACGCAAAAGAGAAGCGGAGGCCGCGATTGGCGGCGCTGAAAACGAAGCAAAAAGAATTGTAGAGGATTCAAAGAAGGCAGCTGAGAGCAAGAAGCGTGAGATTTTGCTTGAGGCAAAGGAAGAAACGCATAAGCTCCGGCTGGAGTTTGACAAGGAAGTCAAGGAACGGCGCTCAGAAATTTCGCGCCAGGAGAGAAGAATTCAGCAAAAGGAAGAAAACCTCGACAAAAAGACAGATGCAATCGAGGCGAAGGAAGAAAAGCTTACCAAGAAAATGAAGGACCTTGAGAGTAAGGAAGAGGAAATTGCAAAGCTCAAGGAGGAGGAAATTGAAACGCTCGAACGGCTGTCCGGCCTGACGGCGGAGGAAGCGAAGCAGTTCTTGTTAAAGGATTTGGAGAGCCAGATCCGGCACGAGGCCGCGATGCTTGTAAAGGAAGTCGAACAGCAGACAAAGGACGAGGCGGAAAAGCGCGCGAAGAACATTGTCGCGTCCGCAATCCAGCGTGTGGCTGCCGACCATGCAGCGGAAACGACCGTGTCGGTTGTACCGTTGCCGAATGATGAAATGAAGGGCCGTATCATTGGCCGTGAGGGAAGAAATATCCGTACGCTTGAAACGCTGACGGGGATTGATTTGATTATTGACGATACGCCGGAGGCGGTTATTGTATCGGGCTTTGATCCGATTCGGCGCGAAATTGCGCGGCTTGCGCTTGAAAAGCTGATTGCGGACGGGCGTATCCACCCGGCGCGTATTGAGGAAACGGTAGAAAAAGCAAAGCGCGAGGTTGAAAACGATATTAAACAGGAGGGCGAGCGCGCAACGTTTGAAACGGGCGTACACGGGCTCCATCCTGAGATTATTAAGCTTTTGGGCCGGCTCAAGTTCCGGACGAGTTATGGACAGAACGTTTTGAAGCACTCGATTGAGGTGTCGCACCTTGCGGGTGTGATGGCGGGCGAGCTCGGCGTGGATATCGCGCTGGCGAAGCGCGCGGGTCTTTTGCACGATTTGGGTAAGGCGATTGACCACGAGATGGAGGGCTCGCACGTTACGATAGGTGCGGATATTGCGAAGAAGTACAAGGAAAATAACGAGGTTGTACACGCAATTATGGCGCACCACGGCGACGTAGAGGCGCAGACGGTTGTTGCGGCGATTGTACAGGCGTGCGACGCAATCTCGGCTGCAAGGCCGGGCGCGCGGCGTGAAAACCTCGAAACGTATATCAAGCGGCTTGAAAAGTTAGAGGAAATTGCAAACTCTTTTGAAGGCGTAGAGAAATCGTTTGCAATTCAGGCGGGTCGTGAGATTCGTATTATGGTAAAACCAGAGGATGTCAAGGACGAGGGTGTTGTTCTGATGGCGCGCGAGATTGTAAAACGCGTCGAGGACGAACTTGAGTATCCGGGACAGATTAAGATCAATGTCATCCGCGAGATGCGCGCGATTGATTACGCAAAATAAGATAGAATTTATGAGGCTTTGCGCCGTATGGCTGCAAAGCCCTCATTTTATCCGCACGATGCGGCAAAATTTGACACAAGAGCAGTTTATTTTTATATCACAGGCGGGAATAATGTGAAAATTATAATTTCACGTTTCGTTTTTGAGCCTTTGCCGGCTCTTGCCAGCAATTTCAGCGAAGCTGAAATCGGCTCAAATTCCGGAGAAAGGAGACCTTTGCATGCAAAGGTATGTGAATTAATATATGAAAATTCTATTTGTAGGCGATATTGTAGGCGCATGTGGGCGCGGAATATTTTTTGACTCCCTGCCGTCTTTAAAGCGAGAGCACGCGCTCGATATGGTAATTGTGAACGGCGAAAACGCCGCGCATGGTAAGGGAATTACGCTCAACATCAGCGAGGAGCTGTTTGAAGCGGGTGTGGACGTAATTACAATGGGTAATCATGTTTGGAATAATAAAGATATTTTTCAAATATTAGAGTATAACAGCCGCGTAATTCGTCCGGCGAATCTGCCGGCGGATAATCCGGGCCGGGGCAGCGTGGTGTGTGAGGTTGGAGGCGTAAAGGTCGGTGTTCTGAATCTGCTTGGACAGGTATTTATGGACCCGTGTGACTGCCCGTTTGCGGCTGCTGTGCGCGAGGTAGAGACGCTTAGACAGGAGACGGACGTGATTATCGTGGATATGCACGCCGAGGCGACGAGCGAGAAAATGGCGATGGGGTGGTTGTTAGACGGGCGTGTAAGCGCGGTATTGGGCACGCATACGCATATTCAGACGGCGGATGAGAAAATTCTGCCGAAAGGAACGGCCTACATCACGGATGTCGGGATGACGGGAGCGTATTATTCTGTGCTTGGCATGGACCGCAAGATGATTGTTGACCGGTTCGTGACGAAGCTGCCGCAAAAGTTTACGCTCGCGGACGGCGGGGCGCAGTTGAACGGCGTAGTGCTCGATATCGATGAGGCGAGTGGAAAAAGCCGGAGTATTACGCGGCTGTCGTTTACGGACTTTTAGGAAATGGGGTTACAGATATGTACGAAAAAGAATATACCGTCCGCTACAGTGAGGTAACACAAGCGGCGGTTTCGTCGCTGTCTGCACTCGTGTCCTACTTTCAGGACACGACGATGTTTCACTCGGACACGGTGGGGCAGGGAATCGGCGATTTGATGGAGCAGAACATGGCGTGGCTGCTGGCGAGCTGGCGGATTCAAATTGAGCGTTATCCGCGCTACGCGGAAAAAATTACGGCGCGTACGTGGGCGACGAAATTTGCAGGCGTGTACGGCTACCGCGACTTCTCTCTGTCGGACGAGCAGGGGAACGTCATTGCGCTGGCAAGCTCAATTTGGATTCAATATGACGCGGGTGCGCAAAGGATGAAGCGCGTGACGCAGGAAATTGCCGATGTTTACGGTGCGGAGGGGAATTTTGCCTTTACCGACGGCGATGAAGGGCGTATTCGACCGCCGAAATTGTACAAAGACGTAGGCACGGTGGAGGTTCGGCGGCGCGACCTTGACACGAACAATCACGTCAACAATATCCATTATATCGACTATGCGCTCGACGCGCTGCCGGAGGGGCTTTTGGTGCGCGAGCTGCGCGTGAGCTATAAAAAGGCGGCTGTACTGGGCGATGTGATTCACATTGGCCTGCACACGGAGGGTGAGACATATACGTGCGTCCTGCACGACGGGGCGGGCGGTGTCTATACGGTGCTGCAATTTAACTAAACCATAAAAAATCCTGTACAGCTGTACAGGATTTTTTTATTCACTTATTTTAATTCTCCATTTTTTACGGTAAAGCTGCCCGCACCGACCTCGAAGGAGTTCCCCTCGACGAGGAGCGTCGCGCTTGTGCCCTGCGGCACGGTGAAGCTGTAGCAGATCCCGCCATCCTCTTGTTT
>URQR01000028.1 GCA_900550065.1 uncultured Eubacteriales bacterium
AGTTGCGAGTATATCCGACTGGTTTACAATTGTGTATTCTTCGCCGTCAATCTTTACCTGTGTGCCTGCATATTTACTTGCGAAAACCTTATCGCCTACGCTGACATACATCTTTACTTCCTTGCCGTCAACAACGCCGCCGGGGCCAACCGCCACAATCTCTGCCATCTGCGGCTTTTCCTTTGCGCTGCCCGCTAAGATGATGCCGCTCTTGGTGGTATCTTCACTCTCGAGCATCTTAATTACAACTCTGTCACCTAAAGGCTTAATGTTCATTTCTATAACCTCCTAAATAAATAGTTTTCAATTGCATTGTTAGCACTCGACTCTATCGAGTGCTAATGTTATATTACTCAATCTTTCCTTGTTAGGCAAATTTAAGAATACTCATTTATTGCCTGTTTTTTGATAATTAACTGCCGCAATCTTTTGTTTTTGCCCGTTTTCTTAATTTTTTACTAATTTGTATTAAGTTTGGCTGTATGGTACAATAGTCTCAAAAGCAGAGTTTTTGAGACTATTGTGCGCTGACTTATGGTTATAGGAACAAGGAGGAGTCCCATGCAGCAAATATTGATGCTTCTGAAAATACTTCTGCCCGCCGCCGCTGCGCTTGCCTTTTGCCTTTTGCCGCGTTGGTTCAACAGCGCGGTTTTCGGCGTAGCTTTGACACAGCAGCAGCGCGCCAGCAAAACGGTCAAAAATATCATATTGCTATATGAAGTATCAACTGCTGTCAGCGGCGGTATACTAATAATTGTAAATTTATTTTTACAACTGCGTCTTGCACGCGCGCTGTCCGACCTTGTATTCATTGGAATTGTATTCGCAATTTTGGCCTTTTCCGCCGCATTTTATGCCATGGCCGCAAAGGCAACGAACAACTTTTGCGCGGGCCATGCATCTGCTACACAAACGACAAAACAGCCGCAGCGGGCCGAGCCGCTTAACACCGCTTTTACGGAGGGCCAGCTTTGCCCGTCGCTTTGGTGGTATTTGCTCCATTGTGCACTCATCGCGGCTTGCGCGCTGATTTTATATGTAACCTACGACAATATTTCGCCCTACGTATCGCTTTGGGCGGACTTTTCCGGGACTGCCGTCTGGGTCGTGCCAAAATCTGTGCAAGCGGTCGCGCTGCCAATTGTTGTACAAATTATGATTACGCTGATTTGCTTTATCATTGCAGTCCGAATCAAAAACGCTCCGCTTCGGCTCAAAGGGGTCAACGCGCAGGCAGAGCTTAACAGAAGCAGGAAACGCCGCGCAGTATGGTCGGCTTTTCTTTGCGTATTAGCTTTTATCGCCGACCTTACATTGTACGCGTATATTCACTTTATGTTCCTGATACCGCAGTATAAAGCTTATGTGCCGGTCATTATTTATGCTGCGCTCCTTCTGACGCTTGCACTTACGCTGTTTTTGGCTTACCTGACCCGCGAAAAATAAGTTCCGCTTGAATTGACAAGCATTTTACCATATGCTATACTTTTTATAATTTAGTATTAATATATAAATGGATTTCATAAAATTTTGATTTTATTTCAGCGTATACGAAACGGAGAACACGCATGGATAATAACCTAAATATATTGATGGCTACAATGGGGATGGAAATCGGCGGCGCGGAAACACACGTGCTCGAGCTTGCCCGCGCGCTGCGGCGGCGGGGCTTTAACGTTTTTGTCGCGTCGAACGGCGGTGTATACGAAAAAGATCTGGAAGCGGCCGGCATCAAGCACTATAAACTTCCCTTGCACAACAAAAAACTGTCAAACATGATTGCCTCTTACAAAGGGCTCAAGCAAATTATTGTGAAAGAAAAAATTGACATCGTTCACGGGCACGCCAGAATTCCGTCTTTTTTGTGCGGGCTCCTTCATAAAAAGATGAAGTTTCCTTTTATCACTACGGCGCACTGGGTCTTTAAAATAAATCCGATCCTGCGCCAGATGACGGATTGGGGACAGTTGACAGTTGCGGTCAGCAACGATATTAAAACATACCTCATCGACAACTATCAAGTGCCTGCGTCCGATATTTCCGTTACAATCAACGGAATCGACACCGATAAATTCTCGAATCAAATAGACGCTTCTTCAGTAGAAGCGGAATTTGATTTAACGCCCGACAAGACGCGCATCGTGTATGTCAGCCGGATGGACACAAGCCGCAGCCTTGTTGCGCACCATCTTGTACAGATTGCGCCAAAGCTTGACGCGCAAATTGATAACCTTGAAATTGTTATTGTCGGGGACGGCGACGATTTTGAAAATCTTAAGGCAGAAGTACAACAGATAAACACGCAGCAGGGCCGCTCTTTGATTAAACTGGCCGGCGGGCGTACAGACATCAACAAATTTATTAAGACAGGCGATATTTTTGTCGGCGTATCGCGTTCTGCGCTTGAGGCAATGGCGGCCGAGAAGCCGAGCATCATCGCAGGAAACGAGGGTTATATCGGTATCTTCGACGAGTCGAAATTAGACGACTGTATCCGGACAAACTTTTGCTGCCGGGACTGCCGCGTGCCCTCGGCGGAGTTACTCTATGAAGACATTATTACGCTGTTAAAAAACACAGACGCGCAAACGCGCGCACAGCTCGGTGCATACGGCCGTCAAACGATTATGGAACGCTATTCCGTCAGCCGTATGACGCAGGATTACATTGATGCATATGACCGGCTGCTGATGGAGAAAAAGCTGTTAAAAGACGTTTTGATTTCCGGCTATTATGGGTTCAAAAACAATGGAGACGACGCGCTCCTATCGGCAATTATCGAGGATTTGCGTGAACAGATTCCGGACGTCAAAATCTGCGTACTTTCCTACCGTCCGTCGGAAACATACGCCGCGTATGGCGTAGAGGCGGTAAACCGCCTAAACCTGCCGCAAATATCGTGGGCAATGAAGGGGGCGAAGCTGCTCGTCAGCGGCGGCGGCTCTTTGATACAGGACGGTACAAGCACCCAGTCGCTAATTTATTATTTATATGTCATGCGAATGGCGAGAAGGCGCGGACTGCATTCCATGCTGTACGCAAACGGCATCGGCCCGCTCATACATGAGAGCAATATCAAGCGCGCTAATAAGGCGCTCCAGCGGCTTGACCTGATTACGCTGCGAGATCCGGCGTCGCTGGAGGAGCTCGAAAAAATTGGTTACGATAAGTCTAAGGCAGTCCTTACCGCTGACCCGGCCTTTAATATTCACCCCGCGCCGGACGCACAAATCAGTGCGTTATTGAAAAAGTATGGAATTGATGAAACAAACAAGCTGGTCGGTATCTCCGTCCGGCAGTGGAAGCTGCACGGTTCGGGGTTTGAAATCCATATTGCGAACACGGCGGACTATATGCAAAAGGAGCTCGGCCTTACGCCCGTCTTCTTAAACATGCAGTACCCAACCGACATTAAAATCGCGCGGTCAATCATGCAGCAAATGAAGACAAAAGCTTATACCGTCAATGACAATTTAACCGACACACAAATGCTCGGCGTTATCAGTAAGATGGATTTAGTGCTCGGCGAGCGGCTGCATACGCTGGTGTACGCTGCGGCGGTCGGCGTTCCTTTTGTGGGTATTGTATACGACCCCAAAATCAAAGCCTTTATGGAATATGTCGGGCAGAAAAATTATGTCGACATGGGCGACGTTTGTTTTGGCGCGCTGCGCAAAGAAATTGACTTTTGTGTCAGCCATAGGGACGAGATATGCGCGCAGTTAGCGGAAAAGACGGCGCGGATGCGGGTGCTCGCAAAGGAAACGGCTGTGCTTGCCGCCGGGCTGATTCGCGGAAAGCAAAAATAAATCGCACAAGAAAGGCAGCAATATGACAATGAATAAAACAGACAGAATCATGGCGATTGACTACGGCGACGCGAGGGTCGGCGTAGCGGTTTGTGACCCGTTAGGCCTTACGGCGCAGGGCGTTGAAACAATCAAAAACACGGGCAGGCGCGCACTGTTTGAGCGGCTGTCGGAGCTGCTTGGGCAATATACCCCTTCCGTGGTTGTGATTGGGCTGCCAAAAAACATGAACGGTACGCTTGGCGAACGGGCGCAAAAGAGCATTGCGTTTGAAAAGCAGCTAAAAGAGATTTATAATGGAAAAACAGAACTATTTGACGAACGGCTCACAACAGTCAGCGCGATTCGTACCCTGAACGAAACAAACACGCGGGGTAAAAAGCGCAAAGGTGTTGTTGACACCGTAGCTGCGGTTTTCATCCTACAGGCATATATGGAGCGTGAACGCCGGAAAATGGTATAGTCAGTTGCTTTTTTCTTTTCACATGGACGTATAATTATATTTTGATACATTTGGAGTTGATTGTTTGCAATGGTATATTTCTGCTGAATTTGTGTCCGGGATTGTTAGACTGGTTATTGTTGTTTACTCCAGCAGCACCAATGCTGTCCCTACACCGCGCAACAAGCTGTTCCGGCTTTGCCTAAACGTTACGTTTGTTTCTATTGTGTTGGATATTATCAGCGCAATTTGTATCGAACAGGCGGCCTACCTCCCTCTATGGGTGGTACAGGCAACAACAAATTTGTACTTTTTGATGACGCCGCTCATGCCGGCGACCTGTATTATTTATATTTTAACGCTGATATATGAAAATAGCCCAAACAAAAACACCTATAAATTTTCCACGTGGGCGGTATGGCTGCTATATGGTGTCAATATCGTATTAGTTGCCGCCAACCTATTTATTGGCTGTCTATTCTTCTTTGACAGCGGGCTTAACTACATACGCGGTCCATTAAACAAATGGCCTTTTGTAATTTCGTACATCTGTCTCATTCTCGGTGTCGTAAGCTGTCTCTTTGAGCGAAAATATTTAGATAAGTCGACGGTTCGCGTCTTGGTCTTGTTCCCGATTATATCAATTATGCTGCTTGGTATTCAGCAGTTTTATACCAATATTATCCTATCCGGCACAGCGGCAACAATTTCTATCCTAATTGTTTATTTAAGCTTTCAAAACAAAAAAATTGTCACCGATAACCTGACCGGACTTTCCAACCGAGAAACCTTTACAAGTATGGTAAACTACCTCCTTCGTAAAAAGGAGACAATGTATATCGCGCTCATCAGCCTTGATGATTTTAAGTTTGTAAACAGTAAATTCGGGCAGCATTTCGGGAATCAATTTCTGCGTGAAATTGCCCATTTTTTACTTTCTATATTACCCGAACGCAACGTCTACCGCTATGGCGGGGATGAGTTTGCGGTGATACTCAATGGCAGGCTGCTGCAAAAGGCTGCTTCCTATATTAAAGAAATTCATACGCGTTTTAAAAGCCCATGGACGATAAACTCCTTCCACTATAAAATCAATGTCTCCATCGCCGTGGTGCAGGTGCCAGAGCAGGCAAGCGAGCACGACGAAATGATTGGCTTGCTCGAATATGCTGTAAAGGAGTCAAAAAAGAACGGCAAGGGTAAACTGATTTACTGTGACGAAACAATGCAGCACGCGGTTGACAGGCGCAACAAGGTAATCCGTGCCGTCAAAAACGCGATGGAGTATAACGGCTTTGAGGTTTACTATCAGCCTATCCACCGGATTAAGGACGGCAGTATCAAGTCGGCGGAAGCGCTTTTGCGGCTTCACGACGATGAGCTTGGGATTATTTCGCCGGGCGAGTTTATTCCCATTGCGGAAGAAATCGGCCTGATTACGGATATCGGTTTTATTGCGCTCGATATGGTGTGTAAGGCCATCCGCTATTTAGAGGCGCACAATATTGAAATCGAGTCCATCTCAACAAACTATTCGAGCCAGCAGTTTTCGTATGAATATATTACGAATCAAACAATGAACATCATTCACGCCAACGGTGTCAATCCTTCAAAGGTCAAAATCGAGATTACAGAGAGCTTGCTCATTGAACATCTCGACGACGCGTCGAATCTTATGCGCGAACTAAACAAACAAGGCGTTAAATTCTATCTCGACGACTTCGGTGTCGGATATTCCAACCTGATGTATGTTGTAAAGCTGCCGCTTGAGTGTATCAAGCTCGACAAAATGCTGATTCACGATATTGTCGGCAAGGAAAACCTGTATTCGCTTATCGCTTCGCTTTCGAGAGGCTTTGCGCTAAATGGCGCATATGTCGTAGCAGAAGGCGTTGAAACGGTCGAACAGGCCAAACTTTTGAAAAAATTGTCCTGTAATTACGCGCAGGGCTACCTGTACTCAAAGCCGATGCCGTTTGACCGCTTTGTCAAGTTTTTAATTCGCGAATCAAAAAGGGACCGGACGCCGGCTTCGATCGCGGCGACAAAGGAAAAGAAAGAGAAAAAGCAGAAAAAAGCGGAACCGGATAAAAAGAAAGACGTTGTTCCCACGCAAAAAGCAGAAACAGAACCGGTAAAAAAGCCAAAAGGTAAAAAACTCCTAAAAGAATCAAAGCCAGTGAAAAAGCCAAAGCCGCTAAAACCTGAGACAAACTAAAAAAACGACTGCATATGCAGTCGTTTTTTCTCGCTTAGCTCATATAGTCTTCAATTAATTGCAGCATGTCTTCCTCTGTCGTAACGCCGATTCCCTTTTGCAGGTGTTCGCGGTCCTTTTCCGGCAGGGAATTGATGTCTATATCAACAATGCTCATCAGCGTAGACTCTCCCGAAGGGTATACCTTATAAATTGCAATCTTCCCAAAGTAGTCCTTCAGCATATAGTATACGTTTTCTTTTCCCATCTGCGGCGTTGGGCTCATGAGTACGTCGCCCGGCGCATTTGCCTCTGTTCCCTGCGGGGAAGCGGACGGGGTCGCAGTGGGGGTCATGCTCGGTGTTGGGCTTGGTGTACGGTCGACGCTTTGCGGCGTGCTCGTCGCCTCCGTGCCGGGCGTCGGCTCCGAAACAAGCGAGCCGCCCTGCGCTTGATTTTGCATTTCATTGCGCCCATATGCGACCGTCTTGGTGTAGTACCCCGCACCAAATCCAATTGCAAGCGTTAAAACGCCTACTGCTATAAAACTCCATACTTTCATTCGTATCGCCATCCTTTCACAGAAAGTTTGAACTGTTTGCTGCCTTGTCAAACTTACTACTTCTGCTCATAGTTTTGGCAGGGTTTTCTTGTTTTATACCTTTTTACAAATTTTATTTAAAGCCAGCAGCGCACGGTCGACCTCCGAGCGGGTCGTATAATGCCCAAACGAGAAGCGCACTGTACCGCCGTGGTTTAACGTGCCGAGCGTTTCGTGCGCCAGCGGCGCGCAGTGCAGTCCGCTCCGAACCGCTATCTTGTATTCCTGGTCTAAAATTTGAGCCGTCTCGACAGCGCTCTTCCCTTTTATATTCAGGCTTACAACGCCGACGCCCCGCTCCGGCGCGCCGCCGTAAAGCGTGATACCGCCGATTTGCCGCACGCCGTCCACAAACTGCTTCGCAAGCGCGCGCTCATGTGCTAAAATGGATTCCACGCCAATCTTTCTGACGTATTTAATCCCTTCGCCAAGCGCGGCAATAGCGGGCATATTTGCCGTACCGCTCACGAGCCGGTCCGGCATGAAATCCGGCTGCTCCTTGCTCTCCGAGCTGCTGCCGCTTCCGCCTTCAATAATTGTGTCGAGCAACAGACCCTCGCGCACGTAGAGCCCGCCCGTACCAAGCGGCCCCATCAGCGACTTATGCCCCGCAAACGCCAACATGTCAATCTGCATCGTTTCTACATCAATCGGGACGACGCCCGCGCTCTGCGCGCTGTCCACTAAAAACAAAATCCCGTTTTGCCGCGCAATTTTTCCAATTGCCGCAATATCCTGTAAGCTGCCGCACACATTTGACGCGTGGTTTACAACGATTAGTCCCGTGTTCGGCCGGATAGCGCGCGCAATATCAATTGGGTTGACGTAGCCTTCCCTGTCCGCACGCACGATTGTGTACGGCGCGCCGCAGGCATATACCGGACGCGCGGCTGAATTATGTTCCATAGAGGTCATAATGACATGCGGCTTGTTTTTTGTACAGCCTTTAATCGCCATATTGAGCGCCAGCGTCGTATTACACGTAAACGCAATGTTTTCCGGCTGTGCGATATGAAAAAGCAGCGCCGCCTGTTCCGCGGCCTCATAAATGTAATTTGCGGCAGCGAGAGAAAGCGTGCTTGCCCCCCGCCCCGCGTTTGCGCTGTGCTTTTTGGTCAGCACAGCAAGCGTATTATAGACCTGCGGCGGCTTTTTATGAGACGTCGCCGCTGTATCGAGATAAATCATATGGATTCATACACCTTCTGTCCGTCTATTTCGCCTTCGGCAAAAGCCGCCTTAATCTGTATTCCGTATTGGGCGGCAGTCTGCCGCATCAAATTAAAGTCGTGAAGCTTGATCCGCAAGCAGTAGCTGCACCCGCGAATACCGAGGTCCGGAGGAAGCTGTACAACAGCGGCATAATCCGTCTGTTTTTGCATCAGCTTTTTCGCCCTGTTCGCCACCGTTACAGAACCAAACACTATCAAAGCATGATCCACGCAGTCACCTTCTTTTCTGATAAATTTATTTTCCGCCTGCCCGCCAGTTTCTTTTGGCCTTGCGACAACTCTTCAAAATATAGTATGCATCAAGAGGGCATTTTGCAACAACGCCAGCCATATAATAGTTGTATACAATTTTAAACGGGGTGATTGCATGCTGTATGATAATAACCATCTCATATACGATGAAAAGGGGAATACTGTCCACTTTTTTCATACAAACACAGACGGCCTGTGTATGAAAGCCGGTGCGGGCGTACAGACGCTTCTCAAAGAAGCATACGCCGATTTCGACCTATGCCGCTGCGGCGGCGCGCTGCACATTGTGTGCCAGAGCATGGACGGCGATTTACTCTATTTAAAATACATCGACGAAAAATGGCACAAGTATACCTTGCTTGTTAGCAAAACAAAGGGCGCGTACGATAAGCATTTTTTTCTGTTGCCAACCGGGAATTGTATCCAGCTTTTTTACACTTTGCGCTCCGGCGGAAAACTACTTTTAGTGCAGCAGCTCCTTGCCGACGGCACAGTACCGCAGCCCGCAGTTATCGCTCCGATTCACGACTGTGAGAGACCCTTTTTTGCCGTCGCCGATAAAAGCCTCGACACCTGCATTTACTATCAAAACGAACAGGCCGTCTTCGGCTGTAAAACATACAAATGGTCCTCAAAATCGCTCGGCGAATTTACGCCCGTTTTTTCTACAGGCGGAGAAGCGCCGTACGCTGCGCTTGACTCTTTCGGCAGACAGCACATCTGCTGTGTGTCCGGAAAAGAAATCCTTTATAAGCAGCGCACACTGGACCAAACATTTTCCAAAACATCACGGATTCCCCTTCCGGCGCACGGCGGTGGCGTCCTTCCCTATCTGCGCTTTGAAGAAGATAAAATTTATATTATATGGAAACAGGAACGCGGCGTTTTGTACGCGGGAAGCCAAAACGACGGCGAGACCTTCTGCGCGCCTGTGCGCCTGCTGTCGTCCGGCGCTGACCCGGTACTGTTTTCCCTGCACAAAGACAATACGCGCCAGAGCGCGATTGGCTACTTTCTCAATGGAGAAATCAAATTTTACAACATTGCTGCGCCGCGTATGCAGCCGCCTGTGCTCAAACATACCTCCCCTGCGCAAGCGGCAAGGCCGACCGCCGCTTCGGACGCAGCCGCCGAATTAGAACGGGTAAAAAAAGCCGTCTCTACGCTCGGGCGCGAGCTGAGCGAGCTGAAAAACAAAGTCGACCTTGCAATTTCTATGATAAACAAAAATAAAACGGGTGCATGACGCTGGTAGTAATTTTTAAGCAAATGTATTGAAAAATGAGTAAAAGTTTGTTATAGTAAATAAAAGAGTTGTAGTTTTATGTCAAGTTTTACATTTTAGCTGAAAATCTTACGCGGGAGAAGGTGGGCAGTTGGAAAAATACAAACGAATTTTTGCAAACTTCGTTCGTGTCACAATTGTTTTGATTGCCATTGCAGCAATCCTTTTCTCGTGGCTGTATTATGAAAACATCGGCGTTACTTCATCTTCTTACAATATTTATTCGGCAAAGCTTCCCAGCGTTTTTGAAGGGTATAAGGTTGCGCTCCTTTCCGACTTTCACAATTCGGACAACTATGAAAAAATATATAAACACATTTCCGACCAAAAGCCGGATATTATTGTACTGGCCGGCGATATGATTTCGCGCAGCGACGAAAACCCGGAGAATTGGTACAATCTGTCGAGTCTGCTCGACCTTTTGAAGGGATATCCGATGTATTATTCGAGCGGGAATCACGAAAAATTTCTACCGCGTTACAACGATTATATCGCGTTTTTGAAGGAGAAAGGCGTTACGCCGCTCGAATCGGAGCTGGTTGAAATCGAATACCGCGGGAGCAAAATCAACCTTATTGGCTACAAGGACAATCCCTTTTCAGAGGACGTTCTGCGCGTCGAACAAATGCAAAAAGAATTCTCAAATCTGCTGAAAAAGGCTAATGACCCGGATTTATTCAATATCCTAATCTGTCACCGGGCAACACTGTTCGACACTGTGTCTGAATTTCCGTTTGACCTTGTCCTGTCCGGGCACACGCACGGCGGACAGATTGGCGTCCCGGGCTTAAACAAGCTTGTGCTAAAATACAAATATGGCATTGATAACTATGTCAAGGGCTATTACCGCAACGGCGATTCACAGATGGTGGTTAGCGGCGGTCTTTCAAAAATACCGACGGAGCCGCGTTTTTTCAATAATCCCGAGGTTGTGTTCGTCACGCTCCGCACCGCAAGATAATATACCACAAGATATACCTTCCCCGCATACACAATATGCGGGGATTTTTTACAAAATCTACTGGACAACTCCGTTTCGGCGTGATATATTAAGCTTAATTGTGCAGCTTAAATCTACTATTAGGAGGAATTTTTTTTGGACACAAATCAGGAATTTACACAGGTTGTCAGCGAGTTAAGAGACAACATTCAAAAGGTTATGATTGGAAAGCGTGAGGTCATCGACCTCGTTCTGACCGCGCTGCTTTCGCGCGGTCACGTATTATTGGAGGATGTGCCCGGCACAGGCAAGACCATGTTGGCAAAGTCGCTAGCAAAGTCACTCGACGCGTCGTTTGCACGTCTCCAGCTTACGCCCGACCTACTGCCGTCCGATGTGACGGGGCTCAATTACTTTGACCAAAAAGAGGGCGGCTTTGTGTTTTCGCCCGGGCCGGTCTTTTGCAATATTTTACTCGCGGATGAAATTAACCGCGCGACGCCGCGTACCCAATCGAGCCTGCTCGAATGTATGGAAGAGCATCAGGTCACGGTCGACGGCGTAACGCGTGTGCTTGAGCGTCCGTTTTTTGTGATTGCAACCCAAAACCCTGTCGAAACCGCGGGTACCTTTCCTCTGCCGGAGGCACAACTCGACCGCTTTTTGCTGAAAATCAACATGGGCTTTCCAAGCCGCGAGGAAGAAGTGCAGATTATGCAGCGGTTTATGGAAACAAGCCCGCTCGGTACGCTTTCGGCCGTATGTGACCAACAAACCATCATATCCTTACAGGACGCGGTCAAAAAGGTATACATCCACCCGCTTCTGCAAACCTATATCGCCGACCTTGCGCTTGCAACGCGCCAAAACAGTGCGGTCGCACTCGGCGTCAGCCCGCGCGGCAGCCTCGCAATGCTGAACGCTTGCCGGGCGTATGCGCTCTTGCAGGGACGCGGCTATGTCGTGCCGGAAGATATTAAAACGCTTGCTGCGCCGGTGTTTGCACACCGTCTCGTGCTGAGCGGCGACGTAACGGCGCTCGGTGCGGACAACATAATTGCAAACATACTTTCCGCCACAGCAGTTGCAACGGAAGACTGGGACAAAAGATAGCCGGGGGCACAAAATGGAAATCATACTGATTATAGCCGGTGCAGCTCTGCTGTACTATTTGCAAAATTTGATTTATAAAAAATATTGGGACAGGGGGCTGTCTGTCAGCCTTCGGTTTTCGGATGCGACCTGCACCGAGGGCGGAAAAAACAGCCTTATCGAGGTTATTACAAACAGAAACTGGCTCCCGCTCCCCGTTTTGCGCGTACGGTTCAAGAGTGGGAAATATCTGCGGTTTGCGGGCAGCGAAAACGTCAGCGTGTCGGACGGCAGTTACAAAAACGATATTTTTTCCGCTATGTTTTACCAGCGCATTACGCGCACAATTCCCTTTGACTGTCTGCGGCGCGGTCTTTACAGGGTCGACACGGTCAACCTCGTTTCTTACAACCTATTTATGTCCTCCCCTCTTGTCAAGGATGTGCCGTGCGGCACGTCGTTTTTGGTGTACCCAAGAGGCGTTGACGCATCGCGCATTGCCGCGCCGTTCAACAAAATGATTGGAAGCGTTTTAACAAAACGGTTTTCTATGGAGGATCCGTTCGAATTTCGTGCCATCCGCGAGTACAGTAAATCCGACCCTATGAAGTCCATTAACTGGAAGGCATCGGCAAAAACGGGCGCGCTGAAGGTCAATGTACATAATTATACGAGCAGGCAAGAGGCCTGTATCCTCTTAAACTTCCAGTCCGACACGGCGTTTATTGACGATGCGCTCTATGAAGAGGCAATCCGGATTGCAAACAGCTTATCACACCTATTTATCAAAGCGGGCGTTCCCACCGGGCTCGTCAGCAACGGTACGGACGTCGAATCGCACGAGCTGTGCCATGTGGCCTGCGGTTCCGGCGAAAGCCATATCACCACAATCAAGACCGCGCTCGCGCGGATTTGTTATGACGGCAGTTTAGCGGATTTTTCCGAACTATTGGCTAACCTACGGGCCAGCCAGTCCGACGATACGCTGTATGTACTCCTTTCCTTTTCCTGCAAAAAACAGCTGCAAGCCGAATTTGCACAGCTTTGCAATGGGAAAGACGGCTGCTTATGGATTGTGCCGCACAGGGCCGGCGAGAGAGACTTGCCCGCGCCGAGCGTAAACTACGATATCCATGGATGGGAGGTGGTGTAGGATGATAAAAGACCGCGCACTCATGAAGGTCTATCTTCTCAAAATTTTGGCCTACACCCTGCCGTATCATGCAGTCGCATCGTTTCTGCTTTTTATGGCCGGCTCGGACATGCGCGCCTGCCTGTATGCTTTCGTGCTTGTTGTTCCAGCGGTGCTGTGCCTGCTGGTAAGGCTAAAACTGCGTAATTATGTGTTGTTTTTCCTTTCGCATATTGGAATTGTGGCGCTCAGTTTACTGTGCAGCACAGTCGCAACCGAAAAAATCGTGTACGTGGCAGTTGTCTTTGTGATGTGCGGCGACTCATTCCGTATTGTATTTGGAAAAAAAGAAGAGTGGGAGCACCGGACATCGCGTATGTGCGTCGTCGTCTTTGTCGCCGGATACGCCGCGGCATATGCGTTCGGCTACCACGCGCTGCTGCCGCTCTATATCTGGGAATTAGCCGCATTTTTGACGCTTTATTTTCTGGTACAGGGCAGTTTTCAAACATGGCACTTTGTGACAAACAGCAAAGACACCGCCAATATGCCCGTCGGACAAATCCGCCGCGTCAGCACGCTGCTGCTGTTCACGTTTGGGCTTTTGTCCATCGGCATGATGCTGCTGATGGCACAAATCCCTATTGACATGCCGTGGGCTGAGCTGGAAAACGCCCTGCGCGCTGTCGTCGCAGGGATTTTCACCGTGGTATCATGGATATATGCGCCGATTGCTAACTTACAAAACAGCAGCAGCGGGCAAACGCAGAGCAGCGCACACGCCGTCGGACCATGGGCGCAGGCGGGCGACCCCTCCGCGCTCGGACAGCTGCTCGAACATGTTTTTTACATCGTCTTTCTCGCGCTTGCAATTGCGGCGGTTATCTTTGCGCTCGGGTTTGTGTTTTACCGCCTGCAAAGACGGTTTACAGAAAAAAGCCAGCTGGAATCTGACGTTACAGAATCAATTAATGCCGATGTCGTCGAAAATAGAATCGGGCGCATCGGCTCTGGCTTTCGGCGGATTTTTACGCCGGAATCCAACGAACAAAAGGCGCGCAGGGCATACAAAAAGTATGTAAACCGGCGGCGCGGTAAAGGCGTCGACATTCCGCCTGCGGCGACGCCCGCTGAAATCAGCGCGCAGATTGGCGCGCTCGGCGAGTTAGGCGACGCGCAAATACGTACCGTCTATGAGAAGGCGCGTTACAGTGATGACAGTATATCAAGCGACGACCTACTCGCTATGAAGCGCGCAAAAAATAAACGAAAATAAGGGGTGAGGCATTTATGAAACTCAAATTTCTTGGCACGGGTGCATCCGAAGCGCTTCCCGGCCTATTCTGCGACTGTGATATTTGCACGCGTTCTATGCAGGCGGGCGGGAAGAATATCCGTACACGCAGTCAGGCAATTGTTGACAATACAATTTTGATTGACTTCCCGCCTGATTCGTGACAGGATACCGCTAACGAAAATTCATACCTGCATTATCACGCACAACCACTGTGATCACTTGTGTTCCGACGAGCTCGAGGCCAGAAGGCCGGGTTTTGCGCACTTAGCGGACGAAACGCCGCTCAACATTTATGGAACTGCACCCGCTGGAAATGATATTCTGCGCGTCCAGCAAAGATTTAACATGCCACACGAGCAGGACTGCGTAATTTACAACGTTATCACGCCCTTCGTACCGTTTGAGGCCGAGGGGTATACGATTACAGCTCTGAAAGCCGACCACGACCCATATTGCGATCCGGTCATTTATCTGATTGAAAAGGATGGGAAAAGCCTGCTGTACGCAAACGACACAGGCGTTTTCCCCGACGAGACATGGGCGTACTTAGAGCGCGTAAAGCCGCGCCTCGCTTTCGTATCACTCGACTGTACGATGTTTCATATCGACTGTACACGCGGGCATATGGGCCTCACAGCGGCTGAAGCAGTAAAGCAACGTCTCATTCATATTGGCACGGCGGATGACGATACCGTTTTCTATCTCAACCACTTTTCCCACAACGGCGGTGCGACGTACGACGATATGCTCCCCGCAGCGGCGGATAAGGGCTTTGGTGTCACGTA
>URQR01000029.1 GCA_900550065.1 uncultured Eubacteriales bacterium
CACAGTGTCCGCGCGGCGAGCTGTGCGCTGTGGCGGAGGTTTACCAGAAAATTTACGAGGCAGTAAATAATGTTGTAAACAATATAACATTAGAAGATTTGGTAAAAAAGCAAAAGGGACAGTGTGCGGATAATTATGTGATATAAAAAAAGCGTCTTGGACAGCCAAGGCACTTTTAAATATAACAATTATAACAAGATTTTATTGAGAACATTTACTCCGCAGGAGTAAATGTCACATGAATGGCGTTTCAGCCTCGCGAAGCGGGGGATATATACCCACCGCTTGCTCTACAAAACAGAACCCGCCGCCTATAGAGGCGGGGACATCTTAGCGAGGTTATAAAACAAATTATATATCCAATGAATCAGCACGAGCAACACCAATACACACAGAACGGTTTTCTTCTTTAGCATTTTCTCTATTTTCGCTGAAAAATTACAGCCCAGACCAATATCGGCAGCCAGACAAAAAGTGTAAATCATAATACCAAGCAATAACGGTATTCCCATTAGATTATACTGCATAGCGGAATAGAAATCAAAGCGAAGACAGGCCGAAAAAGATCGCGTCATCCCGCACCCGGCGCAATTAAAACCAGTTAACCGCTTGCATACACAGATAGGTCCTGTAGTTACTGGCAATCCTTTATCAGCCAGTAAAAACACAAAAAAGCCTGCTGCTATTGTGAGCAGGCTTTTGATTTGCCTCCTGCACCCCATTATGTAAGCGGATAGCCATAACTGTCCCGAAATCCGCCGCTTAATATAGATATTAGATCTATAATGGTTCCTATCCAACAAATTCCACACGTAAATAAATGGAACACACCGCTTCCAACCTTTCCCACGTACATTCTGTGCAGGCCAGCAATCCCCAAAAATCCAACCAAACACAAAATAAGCGCGGTCACCTTACTTTTGGTCGGCCCGTGAGGACCCCCATAATTTAAATTTGCGTTTGCATTTGCGTTTGTAATATTGATCTGTGGCTGCCCCGGCCCCCGCTTTGCCTCGTCGAGCACATTGCCGAGGTCTTCTTTACAGTATAGCTTTCCCTTTACCTCTACCAAACATTCTCCGCAAAAAGGTTTTCCACAATAGGAACATACGCCTTTTGCTTCCGTTTCCGGATGATTTGTACAATTCATTGTACCACTCCTCTTTTTATTTTATAATAATTTGGGATGTTATGAAGCAGATTATAAAATACATACTACGTCAAGGATACGCCTCCGACTCTTTTTCACTATCATTTTACAAAATAAGATTCATTTTGTCAATAGTAATAACTAAATATTTAGTTATTACTATCTTTTTTAAGCGTGTTTTTGCCGATATAATAACCACAGGTGATAACAATGAGTATGGATTATAATTTGATTGGAAGCAGAATCAAGCAACGGCGCAGAGAAGCAATGCTGACGCAGGAAAACCTTGCCGAAAAACTCTCTGTTTCAGTCGGGTATGTCAGCCAGATTGAACGCGGCATAACAAAAGTAAATCTTGACACGCTTTCCACATTAGCCGATTTATTACACTGCAGCGTGGCGGACTTGATCTGTGATGCAAGTCCTGTTCAGAAAGAATTTTTGTATCCGGAAATGAACCGGCTTTTTCATGAGCTTACGTCAAACCAAAGGAAGCTCTTGTATGAAATCGCAAAACTGATACAGCAAAATAATATATAAAAAAAACGGCCAAAGGCCGTTTTTTTTATGATTTTTTCTGCCGGATAACTGCCTTTGTATGCAAGAATCCCGGCCGCTTTACGGATAGATATTTGTTTGTAAAAATACTCTTGAGTGCGTCTCGAAGTCGGAACGGCGCGTAAGGCGCAAAGTACGGCGTCTTGACAGACGTGTCCGAAATCAGTGTGAGCAGCAGTAAAAACAGGCCGCACATCAGGCCGAACAGGCCGAAAATTCCCGTCAGTATAATAAGCGCAAATTTGAGCATACGAACCGCATTGGTGATATTATAATCCGGCGCAATGTAGGACGTCATTAGCGAGAGCGCGACGATGACGAGGATAACCGGGCTGAAAATCCCAGCCTCAACCGCTGCCTGCCCAATCACGATACCGCCTACAATACCAATTGCGGAGCCGATATGCTGTGGAATCCGAGTCAGCGCCTCGCGCAGAATTTCGACCAAAAGCTCCATCAAGATTACCTCCGCCACGACGGAAAACGGTACGCCTGCGCGCCCAGAGGCCAATACCATAGAGTACATTGTCGGAAGCCCACCCGCGTGGAAGGCGACAAAGGCGATGTAAAACGAGGTAATAGTCGACGAGATAAAAATAGACACGATACGCAACAGCTTAGAAAAAATTGCAAAGTACATGTTGTTGCATTCGTCGTCGCCCGACCACAAAAACTCAATCAGCAGCTTCGGCAAAATCAGCGCGATGCCGCTGCCGTCTAAAATCAGGACGATTTTTCCCTCCAGCATGGCGCTGCACGCCACGTCGGAACGCTGTTCAAGGCCTGCCTGCGGGAACAGGCCGAACTTTTTATCGTTTAAAAACCATTGCAGCTTCGCCGATTCCAATACGCCGTCAATGTCTATTTTACGAATCCGCTCCTGAATCGTTTTGACATATTCCTCATTTGCAATATCGCCGATATACGCCATAAGCAAAGACGTTTTTGTACGCCGCCCGATTTTGTATGTTTCCAGCTTCAGAGAAGGGTCTTGAATCCGGTATCGAATCAGAGATAGGTTTGCGTCGAGGTTTTCCGTGAACGAATCCTTCGCGCCCCAAATTGAATAGTTGAGCTCCGCCGACTCCGGCGACTTTTTTTCCACCTTTTTAAGGTTGACGTTAATCGCCTGTGTATCGTTCGGAAACAGAATAAACGTCATACCGTTCAATACTTGCCCTAAGACCTCGTTCTCCGCCTCCGCTATCTTGCAGTCCTCTACCGCAACAACGCGCTCCATCGCATACTGCGCCGTAAGCGTACCACCCCGTTCCTGCCAGTATTTTTGAATCGGGCGGATTACGTTTTGCGTCAGCATCTCGACGTCGGTGAGCTGCTTTACATACAGGATATACACTTCCCCGTACTCGCTTTTCAGCATGCGTTTTACAAGATGATTCTCTTTTTCGAGCCGGTCGCATAATGTTTTTACATTGTCTATCGCCATTTTCTCACCTCCACAGTTCTTCATTGGTCAGGTCGTTTTCAAACGTGCCGGCCTGTACGCTGACCGAATACTGCATGTCTTTTATTTTCGCGCGCCAATCCGTATTGTAAAAAGCCGCCCGATGCTTCGTCTGGTAGAGCTTATACAATCCTAAAAAGTCGCACCCATAGCTCTTTGCCAGCTCCAGAAGCTCCGATGCGCTCGCCTCAATCTGGTCCGTGACCTGCTTTATGACCGCTTCCGTTTCCTGTGCCGACACAGACGCGCTGCCGATATCCGCAACAGACAAATCGAATGTAAAGTGCGCGGCAACACTGAGCTGACCCTCCGTATTTTCCTCCACCCGCAGCTCCCGGTCCGTCATTTGCGCCTCAATCGTAACGGTGCGCCCGCCCGCGTCGGCATAATAACGCCCTTTTGCGTGCGGGCTTAAAAAGAAGCCGAGCGGCGCAATATGCTCCGCGTCGAGAAAAGCGGCTTTCCGTTCGCCGTCGAACACGCTGTAGCCGTCAATTTTCATGATGCCGTCCGTAATTGCAATATTTGGTACGGCAAAGCCCACCTGCCGCTCCGCCAGCGCGGCGAGCGCGTCTCCCAGCGTACAACGCACGGCAAGCCCCTCCGTTTCCAGCGTCCGCACAATACTTTCCGCCGAAAAGCCGCCGGAAAAATCGTTAACTGCCTTATACTTCACAATTTCCTCCGGCATATTTTCCGACGTGAACACATCCACACTCATACGCTGCTCCGGTGTGCCACGAATGTAGCGCGTAAATTCACCGATGCCCTCCTCGGCATAAGAATTTCCGATAACAATGGCGCGCATACCGCCGTAGAACAACTTATGGTCTGCACTGCGCTGAAGCGCCGACACAGCGTCGTGCAAATTTTCCCCTTCTGCACTTAGAAAGTTGACCGGCTCGGAGGCCATCGCGTCGGAAAAGCTGCGCACGTTTGCAACGCCGCCTCCGACCTGTACCTGTTCTCCCTGCCGGTAAACAAAGTGCGACGTAAGGATGTCCATATTTTCAATTTCCGTGTAACCGGCGCAGCCGTTTAACAAAAGCAAAAGGCAGACCGCCCCAATCATAAGCGCACTACTTTTTTTCATGCCGGCGCACCCCCGATCCAATCAGTATAATAAGCGGAACGACGAACAGTGCCAAAAGCCCGAGCGTCAGGCAGACCGCATTGATTGCCGACAACGCGCCGCTAAAGTCCGCCGGAAGGGCGGCTATTACAAACAGCAGGACGCACAAAACCGCGCCGCCAATCTTGCGCGCACGCGCATTCGTTTGTTTTTTAATAAACACAAACGGAATATAGCATACGCTGCAAACAGCCGACAAGATAAGCAGCGTCCATGTAATTATAAATATGATATCCGCCCGCTGGATGAAGGACGAACGGGAAAGGTCGAACGTTTTCATCGCAAGCACCATTGCGTCCTTGTACAGCGCCGTCTGCGGTACGCCGAGCACAGCGATACAGGCCGCACACACAAGCGCGAGCAGCAGCGCAGCGCACACCACAGAGAGCAAAACTACGAGCATGCTGCCCTTATTGCGCTTTCCCTGCGGAACGATAGCGAGTGTGCCGATACAAAAAAAGAAAGCAAACAGGCGGCCCGTCGCCTCCGCTATACCTGACACAAGCACCTGCGGCTCTGCGAGCGGGAGCAGGTTATTCGTATCACTGGAAAACACCATCAGCAGCCGCACAGTTAAGACAGCCAGTACGCATAGCGTGCCGACAAAGCTTACTAACCGGATTAGGCTTGTAAAATCTTTTGAGATTGCATACGCGCAAATCAGCGTAATAAACGCCGCAATCAAGCGGTAATCCGTATGCGGCAGTATCCATGTTTCCACCACATGTGAAAAGTATGAAATCAAAAGGCCACCGAACACCAAATAAAACAGAGCGTATACCACGGACAGGACATTGCCCGCGGTTCTGCCCACAGCCTTTGGCGCGTATTCCATCAGCGTATCGCCCGGGTAACGCTTTGCCAGCGCGCACAGCATAATTGCCGCGGGCAGAATCAAAGCGGCGGCCAATAACACAGCAGTCCACGCGCCCGTAGAAAGGTAGCGTACAGCCGTATTGGCAACAGAAAAAATACCAAATCCGAGGATTGGCACAAGACAGATAAAAAATATCTGCCGGTTTTGTACAAATGCTTTCATAGCGCCTCCAACAGTCAAAAAGATATATGTCTATCATATCCGCAACTGTTAAAAATATTCAATCACATTGTCTTTGCAGTATAGCGCCATGATAAATAAAAAAAGACATGCACATACATTTGATGCGGCATGTCTTTTTTATCTTCAATTTACTTGTATAATTCCTAAATTATTTTTGCAGATACGCGCACAGCAGCCGGGCAGAATTCTCCGCCGCCATCGCGCAAAACGCGCCATAGTCCATGTGCGAGCTGCCGTCCGCCTTATCGGATATTGCGCGCACAATGGCAAAATCCACGCCGTTTAGATAGCACACCTGTCCGATGCTGCCGCCCTCCATTTCGCACGCGGATGCGCCGAATTGCCCGGCAAGATAGTCCTTTTTTTCTTTCGCGGCAATAAAGCTGTCCGTCGTCGCCACAATACCTTTCGCACAGTGCAGGCCAAGCGCCGTCCCCGCCTCAAGAAGGCCGCCGCTCACGGACGGACTGCACGGAATTTTAATAATATCTACTGTGGAAATAAAGCCCGGGGGGTCGCCGAGCGCCGTTGTATCCACGTCGCCCTGCACAACATAGTCCGCTACAACAACGTCGCCGATATCGAGCGTATTTGACAGCGAGCCCGCTACGCCGGTATTGATGACGCTTTCAGGCGCATAGTTTAAAATCATCGTCTGAGCGCACACCGCCGCATTGACCTTTCCCACGCCGCAGCGCGCCACAACTGCCGGTCTGCCGCACAAAAGTCCCTGCACAAAGGAAATCCCGCTGACTGTTTTCGTCTGCGGCTCCTGCATCTGCGCTTTAAGGAGGTCGACCTCAATATCCATTGCTCCAATTATCCCAATCATTGTTTTTCCCCCGTCTCAATATTGTAGGTTTTTCGCGTCTACGCCTTCTAATATCTTCAAGTAGCGCGCGCACTCGTCCTTTGCCTTTTGCAGGTCAAGCGTCCTGTAATTGCCGCACTCCACGCTGGACTTTCCGAACACTTCCCCCTCGTGCGCCAGTACGTCGCGGCACGCCGTTTTCAGTACATCGAGTACCTTCTCATCGTCCGCATTGCGCACTAAAAGATAAAATCCTGTCTGGCACCCCATCGGGCCGAAATAGATGATATCATCCTTTAAATAGGAGTTACGAATATAAGTCGCGAACATATGCTCGCAGGTGTGCATCGTCGAATGGTCCATCAAATCGTCTGTGTTCGGCCTGCGCGTACGCAGGTCATACGTTGTGATATCGCCGTCGACGCGGGAAATATAAAGCCCCGGCAGCAGCGTTTCATGATTTACAGTAAAACTCGCGATTTTTTCCATCTTAATTTTATCCCACGCTTTCTTTTCCTGTTTTTTTGTTTTATTGTATCAAAAATTCGGCCCTGTGTCCAGCCCTCAGAACCAGCCGTATTTGGCATTTCGGACATTTTTCCGACAAAAAAGTTTGCCTTTGGCAAAAAAATAGTTGTATCTAACCATTTCTTATAGTATAATAGTCTCGAAATCTTTGATTTTGAGCCATTGGAAGAAACCGCTGTCGGGACGCCGTCCCTCCTCCCGCTATGCGGGAACGCATTTTCTTCGGGCTTGTACACATAAAATAAAAATTGCAATATACGAAATTACATAGGGAGGTTTTATAATTGGGTAGATTATTTGGAACGGATGGGGTACGCGGCATCGCAAACAAGGAGCTGACTGCGGATTTAGCGTTCGATTTGGGGCGCGCAGGCGCGATTGTACTGACACAGGAGCTTGCGCACAAGCCGAAAATCCTTGTCGGCAAGGATACACGTCTGTCCGGTGATATGTTAGAATGCGCGCTGGCGGCGGGCATCTGCTCGACAGGCGCACAGGTTGTCCTGCTCGGTGTGATTCCGACGCCGGCGGTAGCATATCTTGTGCGCGAATACGGCGCAGATGCCGGCGTTGTTATTTCCGCCTCGCACAACCCGTTTGAATACAACGGAATCAAATTTTTTAATGGCGAAGGCTATAAGCTCAGCGACAGCGTGGAGGAAAAGATAGAGGAGTTAATTCTTGACACAGAGGGCTGGGGGATTGAGCTTCCCATTGGAGGCGACATTGGGCACTGTACGCGTGCGGAACATGCAGCGGACGATTATATCAAATTTGCCACCGGCGCAATTGACTGTAAGCTTGAAGGGCTGCGCCTTTTAGCGGACTGCTCGAACGGCGCTAACTCCGCAATCGCGCCGCGTGCTTTTTCAGAGTTAGGCGCATATGTAGAATGTCTCAGCGTGGAGCCAGACGGTGTAAATATCAACAAAGACTGCGGTTCTACCCATATTGATAAATTAGAAAAACAAATTGCCGAAAGCGGCAAATTCGACGTGGGCATTGCCTTTGACGGCGACGCGGACCGGATGCTCGCTGTGGACGAAACGGGCAAGCGTCTGACCGGCGACGAAATTATGCTCATTGTGGGCAAATACTTAAAGGAAAACGGAAAGCTCGCAAAGGATACCATTACCGCCACCGTTATGAGCAATCTCGGCTTCTTCTTGGCGGCGGAAAAACTTGGCATCAAGACCGCCCAGACGGCGGTCGGCGACCGGTATGTACTCGAAGAAATGCTCAAAAGCGGGTATGTGCTCGGCGGAGAAGAATCGGGCCATATTATTTTCTTAGACCATAACTCGACGGGTGACGGCCTGCTGTCCGCGCTGCTTCTGCTTGAAGTAATCAAAAAGACAGGCAAGCCGCTTTCCGAGCTGCGTAAAATTGTGACAATTTTACCGCAGGTATTAGTCAATGCGCGCGTAAAGAACGAAAACAAGCCGCAGCTGAAAGAAAATAAACAGATTTTAGACGAAATCGCCGCGCTGGAGGCGGAACTTGCCGGAACCGGGCGCGTACTGATCCGTCCGTCCGGCACAGAACCTGTTGTGCGCGTCATGTTGGAGGGCAGTGATAAAGCGTACCTCGCGCAAAAGGCACAGGCACTTGCTTCCCTTATCGAGGGCCTGCTTGGCTAAATAGGCGCGGGAGCAATGCGTTCGGGTCAAAGATAAACGGCTCGCATTTGCCCCATAGCAGGAAAACACGCAGGGCGAACACAATTAAGTAGACGGCAATCATAAAAAGGCACAAAATCCAAAACGGTTTTGTCGCCTTTTTCCGTTTTATTAGGAAAAACCAGATTAGGTACAGCAAAAACACATCCGCCAGCAAAAAGAGCGGATGCATCAAAAACGCCTCATAAAAATTGCCTGTAAAAAAGAGCAAGTTTGCCCGTGTCAGGCCGCATCCCGGGCACGGCAGGCCAAACAAGAACTTAAATACGCACATATCGCCGCCTCCAAATAGACAGTTTCACTTGGGTTTAGTATAGCACAAACCGTAAAAAAGCACAACAGCATACAGGAATGGGAGGAATCAAAATGAACTTTAACCATATGATTGACCACACAATTTTAAAGGCGGACGCGACCGAAACGGATGTGATACGCCTTTGTGCTGAGGCGAAGGAATACGGCTTTGCCTCGGTCTGCGTCAATTCGAGCTTTGTCCCGCTCGTACACAAACAGCTTCTCGGCAGCGGCGTAAAAACCTGCTGTGTGGTGGGGTTTCCGCTCGGCGCAATGTCCACGGCGGCGAAAGCGTTTGAGTCAAAGCAGGCCAGAGCCGACGGCGCGCAGGAAATCGACATGGTAATACACTTAGGCGCGCTCAAGGATGGCCGTGACAGCTACGTGTTTGACGACATAAAAGCGGTGGTGGACGCGGCAGACGGCGCGCTGGTGAAGGTTATCATAGAAACATGCCTGCTGTCGGACACGCAGAAGGTGCGCGCATGTGAGCTTGCGGTGCGTGCTGGCGCACAATTTGTCAAGACTTCGACCGGCTTTGGTCCGGGCGGCGCAGCCGTACACGATGTTGCCCTGATGCGCAAAACGGTCGGGCCGGACATTGGGGTAAAGGCCTCCGGCGGTATCCGTACACGACAGGACGCGCTCGACATGATTCACGCCGGCGCAACCCGTCTTGGCACAAGCGCGGGCGCAGCCCTGTGCGGCGGGCAGTAAATAGGATAGAGTTATAAAAAACACGGCGAGGTGAAACGGATGGAACTGCGTGTACTGAATTACTTTTTAGCAGTTGCAAGAGAGGAAAACATCACAAAAGCGGCCCAATCTCTGCATATTACGCAGCCGACGCTGTCGAGGCAGCTTGCACATCTGGAGGAGGAATTGGGCGTAAAGCTGTTCCGGCGCAGCAGCCACAATATTGTTTTAACAGCGGATGGAATGATTTTAAAACGGCGGGCGCAGGAAATGCTATCCCTTGCCGAAAAGACGAAAAAAGATTTGCTCCGCCACGAGGAGGCGCTTACGGGCGAGCTTGCGCTCGGAAGCGGTGAATTTGAGTCCACATATTTTTTATCAGAGCTTATCAATTCATTTCAACAAAAGCACCCTCTCGTCCGATATAAAATTTACAGCGGAAACAGCCAAAATATACAGGATTACATTGAGCGAGGGCTTCTCGATATCGGTCTTATGACAGAGCCGATCGACATTCGTAAATACGACTTTATCCCGATTCCGCAAATGGAAACATGGGGCGTATTTGTGAAAGCAGACTCCGATTTAGCAAGCAAGGCCTTCGTCACACCGGAGGATTTAATCGGCCGCCCGCTCATCTCAAGTGACGGAGACATTGTGGAAAGAAGCATCAAGCAATGGTTCGGTGGCTGTAAAGACCGGCTGAATATTACGCTAACGGGAAACCTGCTGTACAATCTTGCAGTAATGGCAATGAACGACATCGGTGGGGTAATTGGGATTCACTTGCGCTGTACATATGAAAACCTACGCTTCATCCCTCTTTCCCCTCCTTTAGAATTCAAAACGGCGCTCGCATGGAAAAAAGAACAGGTTTTTTCTCCTACAACCGCTGCATTTATTGAACATGCAAGAGCATGCGTAAAAAGCATTTCTGTCGATAGTTTATAAGTATTGGACATATAGAATCATTGGAGATAGAATATAGGTGTTCCTACATGGAGCGCCTATATTTTTATACAAGAAAGGCACATGACAATAAAGTAATCAATAAGGAGGAATGTATTATGTCAAAAAGACTTGTAGCTTATTTTTCTGCCAGCGGCGTGACAAAAGCCGCCGCCGAACGGTTAGCAAAGGCAGCCGGAGCGGACCTGTTTGAAATCAAGCCTGCCCTCCCCTATACCGACGCTGACTTGGATTGGACAAATAAGAAGAGCCGAAGCTCTGTGGAAATGAACAACCCTTCTTCCCGCCCGGAAATTGCACAGCGGCTCGGCGATATGGAACAATACGATACGGTTTTTCTCGGTTTTCCAATCTGGTGGTATGTTGCGCCTACAATTATTAACACATTTTTGGAAAGCTATGACTTTTCAAATAAAACAATTATTCCCTTTGCCACCTCCGGCGGCAGCGGCTTTGGGAAAACGGTGGACGTATTAAAGCCGCTTTGTGCAAAGTCGGTCAATTGGCTGCCCGGAAAACTGTTAAACCGGGTTTCTGAAAAAGAGCTAACGGACTGGCTCATTGGGATTAGTTAAACAGTCCTGTAAAAACCCACTTTATTGTAAGAAATTAACATAGGAGGTTACAAAAATGAAAAAAACAATATCACTCGTTTTATCCATTGTTCTGCTGCTCAGCCTTACGCTGACAGGCTGTGCAGCAGGGGAAACAGCCGCACCGGAAAAGGACGGCATACCGGAAAAAGACGGCATGGATATTATTTTACAAATTGGCAGCCCCATGATGACAGTAGACGGAGTCGAAAAAGAAATCGATCCCGGCAGAGACACAGTCCCAATCGTCGTAGACGACCGCACCCTCGTGCCGATCCGTGCTATTGTGGAAGAAATGGGCGGCAGCGTCGAGTGGGAGGAAGCGGCCCAGACAGTAAGCCTGATTTATGCCGATGACGCGATTCGTCTGACAATTGACAGCGAGACGGCATATTTCAACGGCGAGGTCCATACGCTTGACGTCGCGCCCACAGTCATAGGCGACCGTACGATGCTTCCTATCCGCTTCGTTGCGGAACGCTTTCGCTTTGCGGTCAATTGGAATGAAGCGGCGCAAACAATCACCATAACAAAAATGGCTGCGCCTACGCCGGAAGAACCCACAGTCACAAGTGCGCCCCGCGTGTTAGCTGTCTATTTTTCCGCTACAGGAAACACAAAGTCGCTTGCTGAAAAAATAGCAGCAGCGTCGGAAGCCGATTTATATGAGCTTGTGCCGGAAGCTCCGTATACAAGTGAAGATTTGAATTACAGCAATGATGCCTGCCGTGCAAATCTCGAACAGCAGGACGAAAACGCAAGACCGGCCCTAACGCCGCTTACAGTAAATTTAGACGATTACGATACAATACTTCTCGGTTACCCAATCTGGTGGGGCACACTGCCAAAAATAATTTACACGTTTGCTGAAACGTATGACTTGTCGGGAAAGACGATTCTGCCGTTCTGTACCTCCGGCGGCAGCACAATCACAAGCTCAGTCTCGGCGCTTGGAGCCCTGTGCCCGAACAGTACGGTAAAAGAGGGCTTTCGCGGAACAGGCGCCACGACCGACGCACAGATAAAACAATGGCTGGACGAAAACGACTTTCCCGCACAGGGCAGCAACGCCCCTGACGCGGCGCAAAACCAAACGCTGAACATACAGATAGGGGAAACCGTATTTACTGCAACCCTTGTCGAGAACTCCTCCACTGCGGCGCTGAAAGAGTTGCTTGCACAGGGCCCGCTTACGATAGAAATGCATGATTACGGCAATTTTGAAAAGGTGGGCCCTCTCGGTACGGATTTGCCGCGAAACGACGAACAAATTACAACCGAACCGGGCGACTTGATTCTGTATCAAGGAAATTCTTTTGTCATTTACTATGACACAAACTCTTGGAATTTTACAAGGATTGGGAAAATCAATAACGCTACGCAAGCGGAATTAAAGGAGGTCCTCGGCAGCGGGGATGTGACGGTTACGCTGTCAATAAAATAAAGCAGAAAAGGAGAGATTCCATATGGTAAAACAAACAGCAGGAAGGGACAGCTTGGGCGACTTTGCGCCGAAATTTGCCGCGCTGAACGACGACGTTTTGTTCGGTGAGGTATGGGTGAGAGAGGATCAGCTTTCCTTAAAACTGCGTTCTATTCTTACAGTCAGCGCTCTTGTCAGCAAAGGGCTGATAGACAGCTCATTTCGGTATCATTTGGAAACAGCAAAAAAGAACGGCGTTACAAAAACAGAAATGGCGGAAATTCTAACGCATCTTGCATTCTATGCGGGCTGGCCGAACGCATGGGCGGCGTTTCGTACCGCAAAAGAAGTTTATCAAGATGAAGGCTGTGCGGAGGCCGTGCACGGCGGTATGTTTGGCTTGGGCGTGCCAAACAACGCCTTTGCACAGTATTTTGTAGGAAACAGCTATTTAAAGCCGCTGACAAATCCACAGGAAACAGTATTTATCGCAAATGTGACCTTTGAACCGGGATGCCGCAACAATTGGCATATTCACCACGCGGAAAAAGGCGGCGGGCAGCTTCTTCTTTGTGTAGACGGTGAGGGCTGGTATCAAGAAGAAGGAAAGGCAGCGCGAAGCCTAAAACCGGGGGATGTTGTCACAATTCCGGCGGAGGTAAAGCATTGGCACGGCGCAAAGGCGGACTGTTGGTTTTCTCATTTGGCGGTCGAGTGCCCGGGCGAGGACACCTCGAACGAGTGGCTGGAGCCGGTGGAGGATGCAATGTATTACGCTTTGGAATCAGTTTAATCGTAACACATAGGAAAAATTTATCTTTTTTACTAATTATCTTAAAATAAGAAAAACCGCTCTATCATTGGATAGAGCGGTTTTTGGCGGAGAAGGAGGGATTCGAACCCTCGCGCCGCGTTAACGACCTACACCCTTAGCAGGGGCGCCTCTTCGGCCTACTTGAGTACTTCTCCGAATTTAAAAAATATAAAATTGTGGCGGAGAGGAAGAGATTCGAACTCTTGGCACTTGCGTGTCACTGGTTTTCAAGACCAGCTCCTTAAACCACTCGGACACCTCTCCACACCTCGCCTCTCATGCGACTGCGAGTAATAGTTTACCACATACCGCCAATGTTGTCAATAAAAAAATAATAAATTACAGCGCCATTTTTTGTGACTTCTGTGCCTAAGCGTCTAATTTTACTTTCCATAGCATATACTTATTACTGTTTATTATGCGTGATGGACAGGTGATTGGATGAATTTCTTTTTTAAGTATAAAACCTTCTGCAGTTTTCTGGGCATCTGTGCCCTGATTGGCGTTTTCGGGCTTTGTGCGGCCTACTTTTTCCCAGCCTCAGAAAGTATAACCGTCACGACCGATACGCCGGACAACAGCGAAAAACCATCCTATATTAAATGGTTTGAATTCGACGCAACGAACCATGTGCTGTCGAGCGCCATGAAGCGCGACGTCAGCTCCCTACAAGAGGACGTTAAACTTGATTGGATTCAAATTATCGCTTGCTTGGCGGCAAAATACGGCGGCGATTTTAGCCGCTACAAAGAGACCGACATGGACGCAGTATGCGAAAAGCTGCGGGCGGGTACGCCGCCTGCCACTATCGCCGGCAGCGAAAAGTACTATACTTATTATTACGAAGGCTACCGCGCTGCGCTCGGCGGCTTGGTCGGCGACTATGAAATTGAAGAAGACACAGAAAGCGGGCGGCAAATGGTACATAAATACGGATTAAAAGCCTTTTCCCCTATTGCAAAGGGGTACGGCTTTTCCCACTACGACGACTTCGGTAACAGCCGGACCTACGGCTTTGCGCGCAAGCATCTCGGCAATGACCTAATGGGAAGCGTCGGTACGCCGATTATCGCCGTCGAATCCGGCGTCGTGGAGGCGCTCGGCTGGAACCAATACGGCGGATGGCGCATTGGTATCCGTTCGCTCGACGGAATGCGCTATTACTACTACGCCCACCTGCGTAAAGACCGCCCCTATCACGCCTCGCTTGAAGTTGGAAAAACCGTCACAGCCGGCGATGTAATCGGATATCTGGGGATGAGCGGCTACAGCACAAAAGAAAACACAAATAATATCAATGTCCCCCACCTCCACTTTGGTCTGCAATTGATTTTTGACGAATCGCAGAAAGATTCTAATAACGAAATCTGGATTGACCTATACGATTTTGTTGAATTTTTGCAAAAAAATAAATCCGCCGTGGAAAAGGACGATACAAAGGAGTTTCACCGCGTCTACCAAATGCGCGATCCGGCGGCTTACGAATAAAATAAAAAAACCTGTGCATTTGCACAGGTTTTTTTCTGCTCAGCTA
>URQR01000030.1 GCA_900550065.1 uncultured Eubacteriales bacterium
GCGGATTCTTGCTCTTTGCGAGCTTCATTGCATTCATGATTCTGCCTGGCATCGCGCCAATATACGTCTTTCTATGTCCGCGGATATCCGCCTCGTCGCGTACGCCGCCCAGCGAAATTCGCACATAGTTACGTCCGACCGCTTCCGCAATGGACTTTGCAATCGACGTTTTGCCGACGCCCGGCGGCCCGACAAAGCACAAAATCGGCGAAGTGATATTTTTCGCCAGTTTTCTTACAGCTAAAAATTCTAAAACGCGCTCCTTTACCTTTTCGAGCCCGTAGTGCTGTTCGTTTAAAATCCGTTCCGCTTTCCGTAAATCAAAACGTTCCTTTGTCGATGTATTCCACGGCAGCTCTAAAACCATATCGAGATAGTTTCGAATTACCGCGCCGTCCGGCGAACCGGACGAGAGCTTCACGAGCCTGTCGGTTTCTTTTATCAGCTTTTCTTCTATTTCTTTGTTTAGCTTCGCTTCCTTAATCTTCTTTTTATATTCCGCAACCTCCGCGCTTACGCCGTCCTTATCCCCGAGCTCGTCTGTGATAACCTTCAGCTGCTCTCGCAGGTAGTACTCGCGTTGATTTTGGTCAATTTGTGACTTTACTTTGTCAGAGATGCTCTGCTCCAAACGAATCACTTCAATTTCGTTTTTCAAAATCGCAATTAATTTTGTCACACGGTCAAAAATCCCCTCACTTTCAAGAATCACCTGCTTGTCCGTGTACTTCAAATTAATATTTGATACGATTACATCCGTGATTTTCGCCACATCGTCAATAGCCATAATCGACATCATGGATTCCGAATTGATTTTATTATTATAGGAAAAATATTGTTCAAATGTCTCACGTAATTGGCGTAATAGCGCGTCCTCTACAATCTTATCCTCGTGCATCGCATCGCTGATTTCATCTGCATAACAAACAAAGAATGGATTGTCGCTAATAATCTCTGTAAGCCGCGCCCGGCACACGCCTTCTACCAAAATCCGTACCGAATCCCCCGGCAGTTTGATGACCTGCTTAATTTTTGCGATTGTACCGACTGTATATACATCGTCTATCGTAGGTTCATCGACCTCAATATCCCGCTGTGCAACGAGAAATATCGTCTGGTCGCCAGCCATCGCGGCTTCAAGCGCCTTGATTGACTTTGGCCGTCCAACGTCAAAATGTGTTATCATATATGGAAAAATAACAATTCCGCGCATTGCCATCATCGGTAATTGTTTTTCATAATTTTCTGTAAACTCCATAGCTCTCTCCTTTTGTCTAACGATTCGTAGTCTTATTATACGATACATTCCATGTGTTTTCAAGTATTTAAAGCTGACGCACAGTGATAGTATTACCAAAATCAATGTCATGTATGAAAAAAGACTGTTATTGTATAAAAACAGCGCTCTTTTCACGAGCGCTGTCTAACAACTCTGCTGTTTATTACCCAATATCACGATCTACCATTTTGTCTGTTTCAAAATTAGAACGACTGCGTTTATTTGGATTGTGAATAATTTCGGGAGCCTTCCCCTCCAACACCGTATCAGCATGGACAACACAACGTTCAATTGTTTCATCAGACGGAATATCGAACATAATATCCATCATTGTCTCTTCCACAATTGCCCGCAGGCCGCGCGCACCCGTATTACGTTCGCTCGCCTTATCAGCAATCGCCTCAATCGCCTCACGGTCAAAGTCGAGCCGTACGTCATCCATTTCTAAAAGCTTCTGATATTGCTTAATCAATGCATTCTTCGGCTCGGTCAAAATCCGTACAAGCGCCTCACGGTCAAGATTATCCAGCGTCGCCACAATTGGCAAGCGTCCGATAAATTCCGGAATCAGCCCATATTTGAGCAGGTCCTGCGGTGTAATGTTCTTGAGCGTTTTTCCAAACTCCATGTTCTTTTTACTTTCTACAAGCGCGCCGAACCCAAGCGAATTCTTACCCGTACGGTTATTGATAATTTTATCAATCCCATCGAATGCACCGCCACATATAAATAAAATATTTGTCGTATCAATTTGAATAAATTCCTGATGTGGATGCTTTCTACCACCCTGCGGCGGTACGGACGCAACCGTACCCTCTAAAATTTTTAAAAGTGCCTGCTGTACGCCTTCTCCGCTGACATCACGGGTAATAGACGGATTTTCCGACTTTTTGGATATTTTATCAATCTCATCAATATAAATAATACCGCGTTCTGCCATATCAATATCGTAATCAGCTGCCTGAATCAGCTTGAGTAAAATGTTTTCCACATCTTCGCCGACGTAGCCAGCCTCCGTGAGCGATGTTGCGTCCGCAATCGCAAACGGAACATTTAAAATTCTTGCCAACGTTTGCGCTAAGAACGTTTTACCAGAACCGGTCGGCCCTAAAAGCAATATATTGCTCTTTTGAAGCTCTACGTCATCAATATGGTTTTCATGTTCAATCCGCTTATAATGGTTATAAACCGCGACAGACATGACCTTTTTGGCTTCGTCTTGTCCAATCACATATTGGTCCAAAATTTCCTTTATCTTTCTCGGCTTCGGCACATTCGCCAAATCCAAGTCCATCGGTTCTATTTCATATTCGCCGTCAAGTACGCTCTGGCACAGCGAAATACACTCATTGCAAATATAAACGCCGGGGCCTGCAACAAGCTTTTTTACTGCATCCTGCGACTTGCCGCAAAACGAACATTTCAATTGTTTCGTGTTATTATTTGTTGGTTTGTTTCCGGACATTGTGTCACCTCTCATTCAAGCTTATTTAAGCCCTGTGTGTAAACACATCATCAATCAGTCCATATGCCTTCGCCTCTTGCGCGCCCATAAAATTGTCACGGTCTGTATCGTGCTCAATTACGTCAAGCGGCTTACCTGTATTTTCCGATAAAATGCGGTTTAATTTGTCGCGCGTTTTGAGCACCCAATCCGTATGGATTTTCATGTCGGTTGCTTGCCCCTGCGCGCCGCCCATCGGCTGATGAATCATAATCTCCGCGTTCGGCAGAGCAAAACGCTTACCCTTAGTACCGGAACTCAGAAGAAACGCACCCATAGAAGCAGCCATACCGATACAAATCGTCGATACGTCGCATTTGATATACTGCATCGTGTCATAAATCGCCATACCGGCCGTTACTGACCCGCCCGGGCTATTGATATAAAACTGAATTTCCTTGTCGGGGTCCTCCCCCTCTAAGAATAGAAGCTGCGCATCAATCAGGGAAGCAGTTACATCATTGACTTCTTCACCCAAGATAATAATTCTGTCCTTAAGCAAGCGGGAATAAATATCATATGCGCGCTCGCCCCGGTTCGACTGTTCAATAACGGTAGGCACTAAACTCATGTTCATGCGTATCACTCCTGTCCTGTCAATATGTAATCTTTTCTTTATTCCTCAATAAAATTCGCCTTTTCAAGCAACGCGTCAATCGTTTTATTCGTAACGATATCCTTCTTCAAATCTTCCTCATTGACAAAGCTCTTTACCTTATCAACATCCATTTTATACTGCTCCGCGAGCTTTTCATATTCTTTTGCAACGTCGTCCTTGAGTGCCTTAATCTTTTCTTTTTTCGCCATCGCTTCAAGTGCAAGCATACCCTTTACCTGACGCTCCGCCTGCTCTTTAAACTGCCCGCGGAACGCAGCCATATCCATGCCCGCATACTCTAAATACTTTTCAACCGACATCCCCTGATACGACAGGCGCATCTCAAAATCACGCACAAGCTCGTCAATCCGATTCTCGTACATAATTTCCGGAATATCCGCCTTCATCTTATCAACAACAAAGTCGATAACCTCGTTTTCGAGCTCCTGTTTCTCCCGTTTTTCAGCATTCTCTTTCAGCTTTGCCAAAATATCCGCTTTCAATTCATCTAAAGTGTCAAAATCGCTGTCTTTTGCAAATTCATCGTCCAGCTCCGGCAGTTCTTTTGCCTTGATGCCATGCACTGTTACTTTAAATACAGCGGGCTTGCCAGCCAGTTCCGGTGCATGATATTCTTCAGGGAATGTTACATTAACGTCGGTCTCTTCACCAATATTTTTCCCAACAAGTTGCTCTTCAAAGCCCGGAATAAACTGTCCCGAACCAAGTGTAAGCTCATAATTTTCGCCCTTGCCGCCTTCAAACGCAACATCATCAACAAAGCCTTCAAAATCAATTACCACTGTATCACCGTCTTGCGCCGCACGGTCTTCTACTGTAATAATGCGCGCATTTTGCTCCTGACGGCGCTTCAGCTCGTTTTCAACGTCCTCGTCCGTAACAGGGTATTCCGGCTTCTTGACATCAATTGTCTCGAACTTGCTGATCTTTACGTCCGGCTTCACTGTAATTTTAGCCGTCAAAACAAGGCAGTTTTCCTCATTTGGGAACTGCTTGATATCAACCTCCGGTCTCGAAACCGGCTCAACCTTCGCTTCTTTAATCGCAGCTTCATATGCATCCGGGAAAACAAAATTAATTGCATCATCGTAGAAAATTTCTTTACCGTACATCTTCTCTACCATCTTCCGCGGTGCTTTGCCCTTACGGAAACCGGGAATATTAAAGTGCTTTATATTTTTTATGTAGGAACGCTGCATCGCAGATTCAAACGCTTCCTTGTCGATTTCAATCTCAAGTTCTACCAAATTTGTTTCCAACTTTTCAACCTTTACACTCATCTTATTATCCTCCACTTTCAATTTTACCCTTTTCACATTTGTAATATTGTTCCATATCTATTATAGAAACAGTCATTATGATATTATAGCATACAAACAAGAATTTGCAACCTTTTTTATGAAAAATTTTTAATCTGTTAATTTTTTGGGTATAAATTCCAAATAATCACATGAAACCAAATCAAATTTTATGCCATTCTGCTCTCCCACAAATGCAAATTGCCGCGCTGTACCATGTATATGTCCGTACAGCACATGTTTTACACCATATTTTTGCATCAGCGCCAAAAATCCGGGGTCAACCGCTCCCGCAGCCGTTACCGGCGGGTAGTGCGTGAAAAAAAGAATTTCCTTTGGCTTCCGTTTTACAGCGTCCGCCAGCGAAAGCGCAGCGCGTCCAATCTCGCGCTCATATATTTTCTCGTCCTCTGCGCCAAACCCGCTCGCAGCCGGACAATTCCAAAGCCGTGTCCCACAAATTGCAATATCCCGATACAAATAGGAATTGTTCTGTAAAAATTGAATATTACCGTAGGCATTGTCGGACACATATCGCCGCAGCTTGCTAACTGTGTCCCACCAGTAATCGTGGTTTCCTTTTAAAAGTATCTTAACTCCCGGGAGTGAATCCAAAAAATCAAAATCCTTTTTTGCCTCTGACAAGTGCATTGCCCAGCAAAAATCACCCGGCAGCACAACCCAATCGTCCGCTCTTACGCACTCGCGCCAGTTTTTTTCAAGCCGGTTTACGTAGTCGTCCCACGCCGGACCAAACACATCCATCGGCTTGTCGACCCCAAGCGGCAAATGCAAATCAGAGATACTAAACAGCGCCATAAATCCTCTCCATTTCTATTTCGAATACTGCCCGAGTAAATCGTTCTTAATATCCCAAAGCTTTTGTGACAAATCAACATAATAATTGTGCGGGTTTTCAAACCGCTTTACTTCGTCCCAAAGCATTCCGACCTGCTGGCTGCAAAACGCCTTAATCTCGTCGAGTGTGGGAGATTCATAGACACATGTTCCCTTTTCAAAAATCTTTGTTAAGACTGGTTTTGCATAGAAGTCCTCGACAAGTTTACGTTTCCAAACGTGCTCCGGATCAAAAATCTCATACGGTTTCGTATCGTCGATTTTCTCGTCGTGCAGTGTAATAACGTCCGCAATCGCCATATCGTTTTCGCGTGAATACAGGCGGTACACCTGTTTAAAGCACGGCGTCGTAATTTTGGTCACGTTCTCACTAAGCTTGATCTTCGGCGTAATCGTTCCATCGTTCTCCTCCACTGCTACGATTTTATATACGCCGCCAAACACCGGCTCAGAGCTTGACGTAATTAGTCGCTCGCCTACGCCGAACGAGTCAATCTGCGCGCCCTGCATTAATGTATCGCGGATAATGAACTCATCGAGCGAGTTCGATGCAACAATTCCGCAGTCGGAAAAGCCCGCGTCATCTAACATTTTACGCGCCTTTTTTGACAAATATGTGATATCGCCGCTGTCAATTCGAATCCCCTTTGGCCTGCACCCCATTGGAAGCAAAACGTCGTTGAAGACCTTAATTGCGTTCGGAATCCCGCTTTTTAAAACATTATACGTATCAACCAACAGTGTACAGTCATTCGGATACGTTTTTGCATAGGCAACAAAGGCATCGTATTCATTGTCAAACAGTTGAATCCAGCTATGTGCCATCGTGCCCAGCGCAGGCACACCGAAGTTTCGCTCCGCAATTGCACATGCCGTCCCTGCACAGCCGCCGATGTAGGCCGCGCGCGCTCCCATAATTGCTGCGTTATAGCCCTGTGCTCTGCGGGACCCAAACTCCATAACCGGGCGTCCGTCCGCCGCGCGGACAATACGGTTTGCCTTCGTCGCAATCAGACTCTGGTGATTAACAGTCAACAGTATCATCGTTTCGACAAACTGTGCCTGTATCACAGGGCCGCGCACAGTAACAATTGGCTCCCCCGGAAAAATCGGCATTCCTTCCGGAACCGCCCAAACATCGCATTCAAACTTGAAGTCTCTTAGATAGTCCAAAAACGCTTCACAGAAAATATTCTTGCTGCGTAAAAATTCAATATCTTCCTCGTAAAACCGAAGATTTTTCAAATACTCAATCAATTGCTCCACACCGACCATTATTGCATAGCCGCCACCGTCCGGCACCTTACGGAAGAACATGTCAAAATACGCAATTTTATCTACGAAACCATGCTCAAAGTACCCGTTTGCCATCGTAAACTCGTAAAAGTCTGTCAGCATCGTCAAGTTTTCTCTGTCCATACTTCTCCATCGCCTTTAATTAAAATTTTTATTCTAAAAACAACTTCGTTATAAATATATCACACTTTTTTTAAATTTGCAAACATTGCCATCAAATTTTTTGTATCACCGGACTCAAATTGTATTTGCACCTTATGGTCATTGCCGAGCGGCGTAATTGACAGTACCTTTCCTTTGCCGAATTTTTTGTGCATGACGGTATCGCCCTCTTTATAATCAAGCTTGCCGCCGCTTCCTCCTGTTTTGCGAACGTCAAAACTCTCAAACAGGCTCGATTTTGTCGCATTCGTGAACTGCGCAATTGTATTTTTTAGTATTTTCGAGCGTTCTGCACCGCCCAGCGAAACAGCCTGCGCCACTTTCTTTTTTCTTCCGCCAAACTCAAAAAGCAGCTCCTGCGGAATTTCCTGTACAAACCGCGACACACGCGGATACGTCGTTTGTCCAAAAATCATACGTGCCTGCGCTTTTGTGATATAAAGGTTTTGCTTTGCGCGCGTAATGGCAACATAGCACAGCCGCCGTTCTTCCTCAATTTCTTCTTCATCCACCATGGAGCGCGTACCGGGAAAAAGTCCCTCCTCCATGCCGGCAAGAAACACAACCGGAAACTCAAGCCCCTTTGCGGAATGAATCGTCATGAGCGTAACAGCGGGCTGGTCCTCGTCGTAATTGTCAATATCCGAAATCAATGACACACTCTCTAAAAAATCTGACAGAGATGGATCTTCCGCCGACGCTTCGTACTCCTTCACCACCGACATAAATTCGTCTAAGTTTTCCAGTCTGCTCTGCGACTCGATTGAATTTTCTAACAACAGCGCCTGCCGATATCCCGTCTTATCGAGTACCATATCGACAAAATCGACAAGCCGCATCTCGGGCTGCGACCGGCGCAGCAAGTCAATCACCGCCGTAAAGTCAGTGAGCTTTACAGATGCGCGTAATAGCTCGGAATACATATTTGCTTCTTTAATCACATCATAAATGCTTGTGCCAAGACTGTCCGCAATATCCTGTGCATATCCGACTGTAGTCGCACCGATGCCGCGCTTCGGCTCGTTGATGATCCGTTTCAGGCTTACGCTGTCGGCAGGGTTATGAATCACGCGCAGGTATGCAATAATATCCTTGATTTCCTTACGGTCATAAAAACGCAGGCCCGCCAATACGCGGTACGGAATCCCCTGCTTTAGAAGCATTTCCTCAAGTACGCGCGACTGGGCATTTGTGCGGTATAGAATCACAAAATCACTAAACTGCCGCGTTCCTTCCGACACGATGCGGTCGATTTCCCGCGCAATAAAACGTCCTTCATCATGTTCGTTTTCTGCATCATAAAAGTAAATTTTATCGCCTTCCACGCCCTCCGTCCAGAGATTTTTCCCCTTCCGTTTCCGATTATGCGCAATTACATCGTTAGCAGCGTTTAAAATCGTCTGCGTGGAGCGGTAATTTTGCTCTAATTTAATAACCTTAGCATCAGGAAACTCCTGCTCAAAGTCAAGAATATTGCGGATATTTGCGCCGCGGAATTTATAAATACTTTGGTCATCGTCACCTACTACGCACAAATTCCGATGCGCACCGGACAAAAGTGAAACAAGCCGGTACTGCGCATTGTTCGTATCCTGGTACTCATCTACCATGATATAGCGAAACTTTTTTTGATAATACTCCAGCGCGTCAGGATTCTCTTCAAAAAGCCGCACCGTATTGACAATAATGTCATCAAAGTCGAGGGCGTTGTTCGCTTTCAATATGTTCTGATAGGATATGTAAAGCTGCGCAATTTTACTCATGCGAAAGTCGCCGGCATATAGTTTTTCAAACTCCTGCGGCCCGAGCAAGTCGTCCTTTGCGTTGCTAATCTGTGCAAGCACAGAGCGCGGCGCAAAGTTTTTGTCTGATAGATTAAGCTGCTTTAAGCAGTCTTTAATGACCGTCTGTGAATCGGCGCTGTCATAAATTACGAAGCTGCTGTCGTATCCAAGCCGCGTAATATAGCGGCGCAAAATTTTTACGCACATTGAGTGAAAGGTAGAAACCCAAATATCGTTTGCGCTTTCATCAAAGAGCCGCGCAACACGTGTTTTCATCTCATTTGCAGCCTTATTGGTAAACGTAATCGCAAGTATATTGTACGGTCGCACCTGTTTTTCAAGCAGCAGATATGCGATTCGGTTCACAAGTACAGTCGTCTTCCCGCTGCCCGCACCAGCCAAAATTAAAAGCGGTCCCTCTGTATGCATTACTGCTTCCCGCTGCATCGGGTTTAGGCCCGCAAAAAGTTCTTTTGTATCGAATTCGCCCATGTTATCTTTTTCCTCCATATTTGTTCAATCTAAAACCGTTATTATTTCATACTTTATTATTGTACCGCATTTTTGATAAAATGGAAAGTGAAATCCGAAAATTTGTTCATATTAAAACAAAAAATTCAGCGTAAAACCAAAATACGATTTTACGCTGAATCATTGTATATGTGTTAAAAGGCTTTATTAATACAAATCGCGCTTTACATAATGCGTATGCAGAAGCTTGTGTGCCTTATGCGAACCCGGCTTTTCAAAGTACTCATCATAGAGCTTCTTAATTACCGGATTTTCGTGCGATTTACGGATCGGTAACGACTTATCTTCCGTGTAGAGTGCCTTTGCACGTTCCGCCTTCAAGTCAATGTCCATATGCACCTTCGCCGGAACAATCGGCTGGCCGCCGCCCGTTACACAACCGCCCGGACATGCCATAATTTCGATGAAATCATAGGTTTCTTCACCAGCTTTAATCGCGTCAAGCAACTTACGCGCGTTACCAAGACCGTGCGCTACAGCAGCTTTAATCTTCTTACCCGCAATTTCAACCTCAGCGCGCTTGATACCGTCCGTACCGCGTACAACACTGTAGCTGTCCTCGGGAACGCTCTCGCCGGAAAGCACCTCCGCAACTGTACGGAGCGCCGCCTCCATAACGCCACCTGTCGCACCGAAAATAACACCTGCGCCCGTCGCTGCGCCAAACGGATTTTCAAACTCTTCGTCCGGCAGCTTTGTAAATTCAATACCAGCCTGCTTAATCATCCGCGCAAGCTCGCGCGTCGTCAGTACAATATCAACATCGCGCAGCTCACCATTTGAAAGCTCTTCGCGCGCCGCTTCAAACTTCTTTGCTGTGCACGGCATAATCGAAACATTTACAATACTTTTCGGGTCGATTCCCTCTTTTTCTGCATAATATGTCTTGATTACCGCGCCGAACATCTCGTGCGGCGATTTCGCCGACGAAAGATTATCCAAAAATTCCGGATAATTATGTTCGCAGAACTTTACCCAGCCCGGGCTGCAAGAAGTAATTACCGGGAGCTTGCCGCCGTTTGTAATACGGTCGATAACCTCGGTACCTTCCTCCATAATGGTCAGGTCTGCGCCCGTATCGGTGTCAAACACCTTACTAAAACCAAGCCGACGCAACGCAGCAACCATTTTGCCTGTTACCGGTGTGCCGATTTCCATTCCGAACTCCTCGCCGAGCGCAGCGCGCACCGCCGGAGCGGTCTGTACTACGACATACTTAGACTCGTCGTGGATTGCTTCCCAAACCTTATCAGTATCATCCTTTTCCTTAAGCGCGCCGACCGGACATGCTACGATACACTGGCCGCAGTTTACACACGCTACTTCTCCAAGCGACTTATCAAACGCGCAGCCGATGTTTGTCGCAAAGCCACGGTGCTTCGCGTCGATTACGCCGACCGTCTGCACATTTTTGCAGACGCTGACGCAGCGGCGGCAAAGAATACATTTATTATTATCACGCACGATAGACGGCGACAAATCATCAATTTCCGCTTTGTTTTCCTCTGTGCCCTCATAAGGAAGCTCTGTGATACCAAGCTCTTCAGACAGCGACTGCAATTCACAGTTGCGGTTACGCACACAAGTCAGACATTTCTTCTCATGATTCGACAAAATCAGCTCCAGCGTCGTCTTTCTCGACTCGCGTACGATTGGAGAGTTTGTATAAACCTCCATCCCTTCGTTAATCGGATATACACACGCAGCCTGTAAGCTTCTTGCACCCTTGATTTCAACGACGCACATACGGCACGAGCCGATTTGGTTTACGTCTTTTAAATAACAGAGTGTCGGTATATCAATATTGGCAAGACGAGCCGCTTCTAAAACAGTGGAACCCTTCGGTGCGCTCACGTCAATACCATTGATTTTCAAATTGACCATATCCATTGTTCTTTTCTCCTTTCCGGCGTATTATTTTGAAATTGCTTTGAACGGACATTTTGCTTCACAAGCGCCGCACTTGATACATTTATCTGTATCAATTTTATACGGCAGTTTCCGCTCGCCGCTGATTGCGTCTACAGGGCATTGCTTTGCACAGATACCGCAGCCGCGGCATTTTACAGGATCAATGCTGTAGCTTACAAGGCCCTTACAAACGCCGGCCGGACATTTTTTGTCGACCACGTGGGCAACATATTCATCCCTGAAGTAACGCAGCGTGCTCAAAATCGGATTCGGAGCCGTCTGTCCAAGGCCGCACAGTGCCGACTGTTTCACCATATTACACAGCTTTTCGAGTCGGTCAATATCCTCAAGCGTACCCGTACCGTTTGTAATCTTCTCCAAAATCTCAAGCATACGCTTCGTACCAATGCGACACGGCGCACACTTACCGCACGATTCATCCACTGTAAACTCAAGGAAGAACTTCGCGATATCTACCATACAGGTGTCTTCGTCCATGACAATCAAGCCGCCGGACCCCATCATCGAGCCGATGCTAATGAGCGAATCATAATCAATCGGCGTGTCAATAAGCGAAGCCGGAATACATCCGCCGGACGGGCCGCCTGTCTGCGCCGCTTTAAACTTTTTACCGTTCGGGATACCGCCGCCAATCTCTTCAACAATTTCGCGAAGCGTTGTCCCCATCGGAACCTCTACAAGGCCGGTGTTGTTGATCTTACCGCCGACAGCGAATACCTTCGTACCCTTGCTCTTTTCTGTACCGATTGTATTGAACCATTCCGCGCCCTTATTGATGATAACCGGAATGTTTGCATACGTTTCTACGTTATTGAGGACAGTTGGTTTGCCGAACAAGCCCTTTACTGCCGGGAACGGCGGGCGGCAGCGCGGCTCGCCGCGTTTACCCTCGATAGAAGTCATCAGAGCCGTTTCCTCACCGCACACGAACGCGCCCGCGCCAAGACGGATATCAAGGTCAAAGCAGAAGTCCGTGCCAAAAATATTTTTACCAAGCAGGCCGTATTCACGCGCCTGGTTAATTGCAATCTGCAAACGCTGTACGGCAATCGGGTACTCTGCACGGATGTAAATATAACCCTGTGTTGCGCCGATTGCGTAGCCTGCAATTGCCATTGCTTCGATGACTGAGTGCGGGTCACCCTCCAACACGGAGCGGTCCATGAATGCACCCGGGTCGCCTTCGTCCGCGTTACAGCAAACATATTTCTGGTCTGCAACCGACTTTGACGCAAATTCCCACTTCACGCCAGTCGGGAAGCCCGCGCCGCCGCGTCCGCGAAGGCCAGATGCCTTCATCTCCGCAATCAGCTCCTCCGGCGTCATCTCAGTCAGTACCTTACCAAGTGCCTTATAGCCGTCAAATGCAATATATTCTTCAATCTTTTCCGGATTGATAACACCGCAGTTACGCAGCGCGATACGCATTTGCTTTTTATAAAAGTCAACCTCGTTAAGCGACTTAATTTTCCCTTCGTCCTCGTGTACCGTCTCGGAATAGAGCAAACGCTTTACAATTCTGCCCTTTACAAGGTGTTCCGACACGATTTCTTTGATATCCTCGGGCTTTACCATACTGTAAAACGCACCCTCCGGATAAACGACCATAATCGGTCCCAATGCGCACAGGCCAAAGCAGCCGGTTTTTACGACCATAACTTCTTTGTCGATGCCCTGCTCCTTAAGCTGCGTTTCCAGCTCGTCAATAATCTTTTGCGAGCCCGACGACGTACAGCCCGTACCGCCGCAGACTAACACATGGCTCCTGTATAACTCCATTTTTACGAGTCCTCCTCTGTTCTATTTAAACTGATTACTTACAAAATTATTTATTTGTCAACCTCACCAATCGTGTACTCTACGCACGGCTTGCCGTTTACAATATGGTCTGCTACAACTTTGCGCGCTTTTTCCGCATCCATTTTCGCATATGTTACTTTTTCCTTGCCCGGCATATAAACCTCGACAATCGGCTCAAGACGGCACATACCGATGCAGCCCGTCTGCGATACTGTAACATCGGCAAGTTTTCTCTTTGCCACTTCTTCTACAAACGCATTCATAACAGGGCGCGCGCCAGCCGCAATCCCACATGTCGCCATACCGACAACAACACGAATACCATCCTGTCTGTCGTGACGCATGTTAATCTGATTTAAGGCAGATTCCCTAATTTTGCTTAATTCTTCTAACGATTTCACTTATCAAGCACCTCCATACAAATTTGAAATTCCCTCTTGCAAAAACTCTTTTAGCCAAAGGCCCACCTGCATATCCGACAGTGGAACGCCGTCTAAAATCGCCTTCATTTCCCGCGTATCGGCTGTAAATTGCCGATCATCCACTTTATGTATATAGACAAAATCAATGTCTGGGTTACACGTAATTAACGTATGCATCACACCGGCAATATCACCGAGCGGCTGCCGGTCAATGTGCGAATACCCGAACCGCGCAAATACCGTCGTCCCAACGCCCACCTCGCTCACTATTGAAAAGTCGCCGCCGGTGGAGAGCGCCGCCTCACGGTAGAGCGGAATACCAAGCCCCACCTTACGTGTTGTTCGCGTCGTAAAAAACGGATCAAGGACTTTTTTCACCTTTTCAGCGTCCATGCCCTTCCCGTTATCCTGAATCGTAATATCGAGTACATTGTCCGCCGCATTTTCGTCAATACGAATCTCAATGAGCGTCGCCTGAGCAGTAATAGAGTTTTGCGCAATGTCTAATATGTGTAACGATAACTCCTGCATCGTATTAATATTTCGCTAAAATACCTTCCACGTCGTCCACGGTCAGTCTGCCATATACATCGTCATTAACCGTCAAAACGGGCGCAAGGCCGCAAGCGCCAATGCAGCGCGTCGCATCAAGCGAATACTTTCCGTCCGAGCTGCACTCACCTACTTCAATGCCAAGCTTTTCTTTGATTTTCTCTAAGATATCGCCAGAGCCTTTTACATAACAAGCCGTTCCAAGGCAAACAGCAATCTTGTACTCACCCTTCGGGTAGAGAGAAAACTGTGCATAAAAGGTTACGACACCGTAAATCTCTGCCATGGTATAGGATGTGTTCTCCGCAATAATCTGCTGCACCTCAAGCGGCAGATAACCGTAAATTTCCTGTGCCTCCTGTAAAATCGGCATCAAGGAGCCCTCCTGCCCCTCGTGGTTTTGAATTACCTGCAGCAACTTTTCCTCCTGCTGCTTCGTACCCTTGAAGGCACTGACTTTCTTTTCACTCATGGTTGGTCCTCCTAAGTTTTATAACAAAATTTTATTAAGAAATTTTGCATAAGCAAAATCTTTACTGGCCGCTTCGTATCGTTTAATCGCGCTTTGTTTGTTACAGGATTAACAATCAAAGCCGTAAACACACCAAAGGCAATTATAACATTTATCCTCTTGAAAATCTACATTTTTCGC
>URQR01000031.1 GCA_900550065.1 uncultured Eubacteriales bacterium
TTTAAGCTTCTTGCCCGTGCGTGAAAGCGCAGCGCACATTAGCGCGCCTAAAATGAGAGCGGCAAACGAGGTAATGAGCGTCGGTACGATAATGTCAAACGGATTTTGCGCGCCGGCGCCGCTCAGGATTGCAATCATTGTTGTTGGGATAAGCTGAATAGACGCAGTATTGACCACGACGAACATGCACATTGCGTTCGACGCGACACCGCTGTGCCCGCTCAGCCGGTCAAGCTCGTGCATCGCCTTGACGCCGAACGGCGTCGCGGCGTTGCCCATACCGAGCAGGTTCGCGCTCATGTTGGAGATAATTGCGCCCGCCGCGTCCGAGTCCGGCTTGATGCTCGGAAACAGCAGGCGGAGGACAGGCCGCAGCAACCTGCGCAGCGCGTTTATCACGCCGCCCTCTTCCGCAATTTTTAAAAGGCCGCTCCAAAAGCACATCGCGCCCGTGAGTGCAAGCACCGTCATAACCGCGTCCTTTGCCGCTGCGAGCGCCTCCGTCGCGATCAGGTCGAGTCGCCCGTTGATTGCGCCAAAGACGATCGCTATAATCATCATGAAGGCCCAAATGTAATTTAGCATAAATCGGTTCGTTCCTTTCCGTCACATGTAGCTTGTTTTATTTTAAGCGCGCCGCTTTTTGAGCGGGCGCAAATCCTCGCGCGTGACGCATTTTAACAGCAGCAAAAACGCAAAATACAGTACGCATATGAGCAGACAGCCCGCAATCAGCGCGAGTACCGGATAGACGCAGAGCCGCAATAGGATGTGTTTCAGCGCACTGGCGCACAGCATCGCAGGCGTGACCGCGAGCAAGGGCTTTATGACCCACTTTTGCCACTCGACGCCGATTCCGGTTACGCCAAAGAGCTGCTTCATGTTCAGGCAAGAGGTAAACAGGTTGCTGACAACCATAATCGCTAAAAACGCGTTCATACCATAGTGCGGCACAAGAAACAGGATTAATATAATGCGGATTGCCGAGTTATAGACGTTGTAGCGCAACGAGGCCGCCTGCTGGTTGAGACCGTTTAAGATGCCGGCAATGATGCTTTCTATATACATAAATGGAATAATCGGCGCGAGCACGAGGATGTAAAAGCCTACCTCAAAGTCGCGGTAGAACAAATACCCAATTTCATAGGCGTAGACGGTAAAGACCGCGCCGATTAACACCGAGCTGATTACAGTGATGAACATTGTGCGGCTGACCGTACTTCTAAGCGCGGCCTGCTGCCCGCGCGCGCCGAACTCCGATACCTCTGGGATGAGCAAGGTCGAGAGCGCACCTAAAAATGAGGACGGGAAGAACAGCACCGGCAGTGCCATCCCTTTTAGCATCCCAAACTGAGACAGGGACGTTTCTTTAGAAAGCGTATAACGACTTAGCGCGTCCGGGACCATAATGTTTTCGACTGTGTGCAGGATTGTGTTTAAGTAATTGCTGAGCGCGACAGGAATTAGTATGTACGACAGACTCCGCAGGACACGCTTGGGCGATTTATGCAGGTCGGCAAGAGCGTGCTTGTCGCGCAGATAACCGATATAAATGTACAGGCACGCGCCAATCTCGGACAGGGCGTTTCCTGTTACGACTGCCGCGCACGCCTGTGAGAGGTCGCCCGCATCGACCCGGCTGAGGCAGAAAACAACCACACCGATACGGATAAGCTGCTCGAACAACTGGGAATTAGACGGCGTGGAGGCCTTGCGCCGCGCCATGAAATACCCCTTCAGGCACGACGACACCGCCATAAACGGTAGGCCGAACGACAGGATTTTCAGCGACAGCGCGGCACGATTATCTTTGAGCCAATAGAGCGCCGCAGCGTCGGCGCAAAAATACATCAGCGCGCAGGAAAAAACGCCCAGCGTAAGGCTGATACCCAGTGCGCGGGAAAGGATTTTTTTGACCGCGCTTTTTCCGCCGAAGCCAATGTGCTCCGACACGAGGCGTGTTGTAGCGATACCGATACCCGATGAGGCCAGCGCGCTCGTAAACGTATAGACAGAGAAGATGAGCTGGTGAAGCCCCATACCCTCTGCGCCAATGGCGTTTGATACATATACGCGAAAAAAGATGCCGATGGCGCGCAGCAGGATTGCCGTCGCCGTCAGAATAATTGCGTTTTTGAAAAATAGCCTTTTTTGCAAGCTTACACACCCATTCCGAGGTAGATTCCTGTCCTGATAGTTATGTATATTAGTTTTTGCGTAAAATTATCGCCTTCTGTTAAAATTTTTTTACAGTTTGCCGATTTCGCTAAAAAGCCATTGACAAAACAGATGAAAAGGGATACCCTTAATGCAAAATGGCAGATTCGGGGGGATTGGTTTGTCTGCAAAAAAATTTGAAATTGATATGAGCACGGGTTCTTTGGTAAAAAGTATCATAGCGTTTGTCATACCGTTGATGCTTTCAAATATTCTACAGCTTCTTTACAATGCGGCGGATATTATTGTCGTGGGACAATATGCGGGGAAGGAGGCACTGGCGGCGGTCGGCTCGACAGGGCCGCTGATTAATTTGCTGACAAATTTATTTATCGGCCTTTCGGTCGGTACCAGCGTCCTGATTTCTACCTGTTACGGCGCAAATGACCGCGATGGGGTGGAAAAGGGTGTCCATACCTCTATTGTTTTGAGTATTATCGGCGGCGCGGTGTGCCTGCTTATAGGCATTTGCTTTGCGCGGCCGCTTTTGCTTATGATGGGCTCGCCGGAGGACGTCATTGAGATGGCGGTGCTGTATATGAAGATTTTCTTCATCGGCGCGCCCGCCTCGATGTTCTATAATTTCGGCAGCGCGGTGCTGCGCGCTTACGGCGACACGAAACGGCCGCTGTTTATTTTAACAATTACAGGTATTGTCAACGTTATTTTAAATCTTATTTTTGTTATTGGCTTTCACATGGGCGTAGCCGGTGTCGCAATTGCGACAATCACGGCGCAGTATCTGTCTGCGCTGATGCTGGGGTGGTGTCTGGTGACAAGCGACGAGGCGTACCGGCTTTCGTTTCAAAAGCTTCGGGTTCATAAGCAGCAGTTTGGCGCGATACTGCGGGTCGGGCTTCCGGCAGGGATACAGAATTGTGTGTTCAGTATGTCGAATGTTATTATCCAGTCGTCGATTAACTCGTTCGGTTCGGTGGTCATCGCGGGAAACTCGGCGGCGGGCAATATTGAAGGCTTTATCTATACGGCGATGAACTCCATCCACCACGCAACGGTAACGGCGACGGCCCAGAACATGGGGGCAAAACAGGAAAAACGCGTGTATCAGAGTCTACGGGTCATTATCATGCTGGTGAGTGTAGTCGGCCTTGTTCTCGGTATCCTTGTCGTACTGTTCCGCGAGCCGCTGTTAGGAATTTATTCAAGCGACCCGGCGGTCATTGCCGCGGGCGCGAGAAGAAACCTTGTTATTGGGTCGACATATTTCCTTTGCGGTATGATGGAGGTGTATGTCGGGCATCTGCGCGGTATGGGGTATTCTATCGTACCGACCGTCGTTTCTATCATCGGCGTATGCGGTGTACGAATCGGCTGGATTTATACCGTTTTTGCCGCCCACCGCAGCGTTGACACCTTATACGCGGCGTGGACGGTTTCGTGGCTTGCGACGGCGGCAATCCATTATATTTGTATTCTGTTTGTCCGCCGCCGTGCGATTGCAAAAGCAATGCGGGCCCAGCAATAAAAATTGTGTTGCAAAGAAAGCCAAAATGCGATATGATTAATAATGAGATGATACGCAAAGGCGGAGGCAAACGATGAGAAAAAGGAAATGGAATTTACAAAGACTTTGTATATTTTTAATGGCTGCGGTGCTGATGCTCCCGGCCTATCGCGCATCTGCCGCGGGGGTAGGTATCCTGACGGCGACGGACGGGAGCAACTTTTTATCCCAGTCGACGGACGGGATTACCGCACTGACCGCGCCGGGGGCGGAAGTTGTGATAGAGGGATTGGCCAGCCCGGCCGGTAACGAGGCTACGGTTCGGGTGCGGAGCGCGGCGGAGCCTTCTAACGTCGTGTATGCCAACCAGTTAAAAAGCGACCGATTCGGTAGGTTTACCTTCCGGTTTAGTACGGAAGGGTTTGCGCCGGATACGTATGCTGTGGTGGTGAATGCGGCGGGCGCGCAGCAGCCGCAGACGGTCTATTTCCGGATTGCGCCGCCGCAGGTGCCGCAGGGGGCACACGATGTGTTTTCATGCTTTACGATAAATGGGCATCCGGTTAGCTTTGACGACAGCAAATACGCCTTTTTCGAGGTGCCTGCGCAGGAGCGTGATACGATACCTGTGTTTGATATCGCTACAGTAGATAAAACGGCTGCCGTTACGGTTACGCCGTCCATTATGCCGAAAATACCATGTGCGGTGCGGGTGGATGTGGCGTTTGCCGACGGGACGCAAAAGGCGTACAGCCTTGTGTTAGACGAAGTGTCGGATAAGCGGATTACAGATTTGACCGTTGCCGGCAAGGCGGGACCGTGTGAAATTGAATACGATATCCGCTTAGGCGACAGCACAAAAAACGCCTCTTTAGTTTATTCTGACAGAACAAATGTGTTTTGGCGCAGCGGGTCGTCACCGATTTTTGCCGGCGCGGCGCAGATTAAGCGGTCAAAGAGCGATGCGGGGTTTACCAATGACGGCATTACGAATCCGGATTACCCTACGGTTCCTGCAATCAGCAGAAAGCCCTACTATACCGGAGCCTATTCCGGCAAAAATGGAGAGCCATATTGGATGAGCTTTAAGGTACATGCAGACGCGACGGTCTTTGTGGCTGATGGGCACGGGCAAGGGTGGCCGAACAATGACGGCACATGGAAGAATGATTCGTTGTATACGGTCGCACATGGAAGCGGCGGCACTTCGGCGAGTGGGAAGAATTTATATTATAAAAAAGTTAAGGCGGGCGAAACGGTACAGATTCCGAACTATGGAAGGCCGCAGAACTGGCCGGAAAAGGATAATATTGTATGGGATCCGCCGACGTTCGCCGTTGTATGGGATAGCAACGGTACAGTGGAGGGAACGGATGCGGACTTGTCTGCGCTGTCTTATCAGCTTGACGGCGGCGAACGTGTACAGATTACCGATTTTCGCCCCGATTTGGACCATTATACGATTACGGTAGACCGCAAGGCATTACAAATTACTTTTAATGCGTCTGTGTCTGATGATGGCGCGGTGCTGGCGGAGGACGCGGCATCGCCGGTCAGTCTTAAGACGAAAGAAACAACGAAGGCAATCCGGGTCGTCTCTGCCGGCGGTATTGTGACAAAAACGTATATGGTTACAATTAAGAAAAATTTAGAGGGGATTTACTACGGCGACGTTGACGGCAGCGGTGGGGTGGACATCAATGATGCAACGTTAATTTTGCGGAAGTCACTTTCACTGCCTACTTCAGACGATATGGACTGGCTCGCTGCGGATGTTGACAACGATGGAGCAATTACGATAAATGATGCGACGATGGTCCTGCGCCATTCGCTCAGTCTGCCGCTGTCGCCGGGTATTTTAATTGGAAAACAATAATTACGCGATATCTAAAATGGGGCGGTGTCTTTCCACCCCATTTTTTTACTATTTTTCAAAAAAGTAATTCATTTATGCAGTATTTATGATACATTTGTGTAATTGACAGTAAAAACCGATTGTGCTATAATTAATTCTGATATATTACGAAATGTTATACGGGAGAAAATTGTGTTTTGCTCTAAATTTAAGCCATATGGGGATATGGCAGCAGACCGTCTGCCGGAAGGTGCAAAGGGGATGAAAAGGGCCGCGGCAGAGACATTGCGTTAGCAGTGCGGCGATTTAGAAAGCGAAAAATAGGCCGGAGGGATACGGCTTTTTGATAGAATAGGGGAAGGGCGGTAAGCGAAATGAAAAGTGTCGTAAAGAATGTGTACCGGTATGCATGGGTGCTTATCGATATAGCAATTATTACAGTTGCCTATACGCTCGTTTCATATTTTTTACACGACTTATATGGCAATGTGGCGAATGTACTTTCAATCAAGCTTGGGCGAACGGTCTTCATTGCGGCGGCGTTGTATTGCGCGAACCTGTTTTTATTTGGAGGATATAATAATCTGTGGAAGTATGCCGGACTGCGGGAATATTTTTTGTGCTGTTTGGCGTGTGCGATATCCTTTATCGTGATTACGATAATTGGAGTTTTGCTGCCGAGTGTTATCTATAGTTTTCGGTTTCATTTGTTATCATGTGCCCTGATTACTTTGTGCTGTGTAGCTGTCCGGGTCGCAGCAAGGCTGTTTATTTGGATCGGACAAGCGGTGCAAAACAGAGGTGCGAAGCAGGCACAGGCGCAGACAAATCTTTTGATAGTCGGCGCGGGAAACGCAGCGAACCGAATTATATCGGATATTTTAAGCAATCAGCCGGGGTATAAAATTGTTGGGATTATTGACGATGATTTTAGAAAAAAGGGCAGTTTGTTATATGGAATAAAGGTAGTAGGCACACGGCGTGACATCATGAAGGTTTGCAAAGAATATGAAGTAAGGGAAATCCTGCTTGCAATTCCGTCGCTTAGTGCGGCTGATAAAAACGAAATCTTAAACCTTTGTAACCAGACGCTGTGTAAGGTTAGAACACTGCCGAGCTTAGAAGAAATTATTAACTTTGACGAGCTGCGCACCAGTGTGCGCGATATTCAGATAGAGGATTTATTGGCGCGTGACCCGATTCGTTTAGACTGCGACAAGATATCGGATTATATTCGCGGCAAAACGATTTTAGTTACGGGGGGCGGCGGTTCAATCGGCTCCGAGCTGTGCCGGCAGATTGCGCAGTTTTGTCCAAAAGTGCTCTATATCCTTGATATTTACGAAAACAATGCCTACGATTTAGAAAACGAGCTAAAGCGCAGTTTTCCGAAGCTTTCTTTTCAGGTTATTATTGCGAGTGTACGCGACATGGACCGGCTGGAGCAATTATTTTCGACGCTGCGTCCGGAGGTGGTCTTTCATGCCGCGGCGCATAAGCACGTACCGCTCATGGAAAGCAACCCGTCGGAGGCAATTCGTAACAATATATTTGGAACAATGCATGTTGCAATGTGCGCGCATAAGTATAGCGCGAGCCGTTTTGTTTTAATATCGACCGACAAGGCGGTCAACCCCACAAACATTATGGGCGCGACAAAGCGCGTTGCGGAAATGATTATCCAATCGCTTGACAAGATTAGCAAAACGGAGTTTGTCGCTGTACGGTTCGGCAATGTATTAGGCAGCAACGGCAGCGTTGTCCCGCTGTTTCGTAAACAAATTGAAAACGGCGGCCCGGTGACATTGACGCATAAGGAGATTACACGGTTCTTTATGATAATACCAGAGGCGGCACAGCTTGTTTTAGAGGCGGCGTCGCTGGCAGCCGGCGGGGAAATTTTTGTTTTGGACATGGGTAAACCTGTCAAGATATACGATTTAGCGGTTAATTTAATCCGGCTTTCCGGATACGAACCCGGAAAAGATATTAAAATTGAAATTACGGGTCTTCGAGAGGGCGAGAAGCTGTATGAGGAGCTTTTGATGGCGGAGGAAGGCCTAAAGCAGACGATGAACCAAAAAATATTTGTAGCAAGGCCGATGAGTTTTGACTGGGAGCGGCTGACAAGGGAGCTTGATACGCTTTCTGCCGCGGCCGACAGTTATGATGAAGCGCTGATTCGGCGAACGATGCAGTCTATTGTGCCCACCTATAAGTCGGCACAGGAGGTAAACGGACAGCATATCCGCGAAGCGGCTCAAGAACCGCCCAGCCGGCAGCATGTAGAGGTGAAGCATCTTAATGCAGACCCTATTGCGCAAACGGTGTAATTATTTCAGGGGATTTAAACAACAGCCGCCTGAATGATATATAATAATGACAGCATAAATTAATAACTTAGGAGATGAGGATATGAAAAAGAAAATTCTATCAGTCGCGCTGAGTGCGCTGCTTCTTATCAACTGTATGGTGTTTACAGTTACTGCACAGACCACTGTGAATATTGACTTTGACACCATGGTAACGGCTGCGGACCGTATGGCTGGCTACTTAAGCTTACAGGACGCGGCGACGAGGCAGAAGCTGTTCCGCCTTGTACAATCTTACATAGACACAGACCCGGGTATGGATTCGCTGGCGGGAATGATTGACAATCCGGCGGGTATGGGCGAGCTTTCGGACTTGTTTGGCGTAATTGGTATTTCTACGCAGGAGCAGAAGGACGCGCTTCAGTTTGCGATTCGGTTTGCAAAGTGTATTCCGGTCGAGGTGCGCAGGGACAGCTTTGCAATGCTTGCAAACAAGACCGAGTTTTCGGGCGAGATGAACGCAGAGGACGAGGCTGCTTTTAAAGACCTGTGTTCCGCATTTGTTGACAGTAGCTTTATAGAGATGGTTGCACAGACACACAATTGGACGCCGAAGGTGCTGTATAATTTTGTAACGGAAATCACAAGCGTTGTAACATTGACGGACTCGCGCGAAAATCCGAGCGATTTTGCAGTCCGCGCGATTGACCCTGCGTTTGCGGCAAGGCTTGAGGAGGAATTTGGACAGGATGCGCCGGTGATTAACGGTGTGAAATTTACTACTGCGGATGCGCTGGTAAAATCGCTTGTTGAAACGGTCAATAACTCTGAGATTTATACGGATGAATTAATAGAACAGACGAAAACTTTGGTTGAGGATACGAATAAGGACAATTATATACCGTTAAAGGCTGAAATTAGCCATTTGTTAATTAACACGCCGGAAAACCTTATTCAGGCGACAAAGAATCCGGTTGTGTTCACGGTTCAATACCTGCCGGCAGCGGGCGACCCGACTTTGATTGAATGGTATGTAAACGATGAAAAGCAGCCGGTAACGGGGGCTGAATTTACGCTGAATCCAACAGGAGTAGGCGAGTATGTGGTTTATGCAAAGACGCACGAAGCGAATGGTAAGATTGTTACGTCAGAAGCAAAGACGGCTAAAGTTGTTGTACCTGTCGTTCCGACGCCGACACCAACGCCTTCCACGGGTGGAAGTCATGGCGGTATAACAATTAAGGATACACCTACGCCTACGCCGACTCGGACGCCGGGAGAGGAACTAAAGGAAATTCCGGCACCGCCGGTATCTGTAAGCTCTTTTACAGATGCAAAGGAGCACTGGGCAAAGGATTATCTCGAAGTATTGGCAAACAAGGGGATTTTTGCCGGTGACGGCAACGGTACAATTCGTCCGGATTTTGATATTACAAGAGAAGAAATGGCAATGTTGCTCGTTCGTATCTTAGGCGTGGACGACAAGATGTCGGCTACTACAAAACAGTATACGGACTATGCGGAGATTGCGGGATATGCGAGAGAAGCGGTCTATGTACTCAGTGAAATGAATGTGTTTATGGGCTATGACGACGGCTCTTTCAAGCCGAAGCAGGTTATCAGCCGCGAGGAAATCATGGCGCTGTTTGACCGGATTTTAGACGATATTGAACCGAAGGCAGTAAACTTTACGGATAATGCAGATATTTCGCCGTGGGCTGCCGGTGCGGTAGAGCAGATGGTTACCTATGGAATCGTTGGTGGGTATCCGGACGGTTCTCTCCGCCCGAGCGCAAATGTTACGCGTGCGGAAGCAGGCGTTATGATTTACAAATTGATGTTCCGGCGCGGAACACTCTAATTGGTACGGAATAAATGATAGGCGGCGGCAGGAAAACCGGAGGATATGATATGAGGTACAATACAAAAATAAAAGCGGCGGCAATCATGCTGATTATGACAATGGTAGTTTCGCTTTTTAGCGGTTTTTCCGCCGCGGCCCAAAGCGTAGATGATGCGATACAAGCGGCGGTGACAAAGCTTGCCTCAAAGGATGCCGCCGAACGGCAACAGATTACAGGGGCGGTGCTGCCTCTTCTGATGACGGATATAGGGCTTGACTCGCTGGACTATTATTTGGAGACTTATGACCCGAACGCAACGGATATGTTCAACGTCATGATTGGAAAGCTGCTTGGCTTTTTGGACGCGGAAACGTTTCGCAGTATTATTGGCTATCTTCGCGTAGTGGATGCAAAAATACGTGAGTCGTATCTGACGAGCTTTATGCAGCGTGAAACGCGCAGTTTGAGCAGTAACGCGGCGGATGCGTTAAACCGGCTGATCGGTTCTGCCTGCTCCCGCTACGATGGTTTGGCTAAGATCATGCAGGAGGACAGTATTTCAGCAGGCGTTGTGGCAAAGCTTATGGAAGCGTTATATGTCATGAATCACAGCCAGGCGCTTTTGAAAAGCGGGCCGGACGGCTTTGCGGTCAATGTGATTGCCCCGGAGCTGGAGGCTTTGGTGGATGCGGCGCTGCGTGAGGATGGCATTGCTGGAATTGACAGTGCGCGCACCCTTGCGGACGCGGCGGTGAATGAGCTCAATGCCGCCCTATCCAGTGAAGAAAAAACAGCGCTTAAAACTGTACTCGGAGAAATCGGTGTTTATCAGCTGGGACAGATGCCCGCGGAAACGCCCGGCGCGAATGCGGGACCGGGAAACGGCGGCGTGAAACCGACTTCGACTCCAACTGAGCCTGTAGAAACGGTATCCTATGAATTGCTTGCGTCGAGTGCCGAGCTCGGATATGATATAATTGAAATTTGCAGCTATGTCGGCGGCGAAAAGCAGCCGTATGGCGCGTTTGAACAGACGCAGACTGTGTCAATTGCCGTGACGGGGCCGAATGCAATGCTGTATCGAATTGTAGAGGAAGAGGGCTCGTTGGTTCCGATTAAGTACAACGCATATATTGACGGACAGCTTATTTGTAAGGTGGATGCCGCCGGCAAATATGCCGTGAAGCTGATGGCACCGTATTTTGAAGATGCTGTCGGATGGGGAAAAGACTATATAGAGGCGCTTTATCACCGTGGCGTTATCAGTGGCAAGGAGGCGCATATCTTTGCGCCGGAAAGCAATATTACGCGCGAGGAGTTTGTAAAGTTAGTGGTGGCGCTCTTTGATATGCAGGAAGACGGCGCGGCAGCGGATTTTTCTGATGTAGAGCGGAATGCATGGTATGCACCGTACATTGCTGCGGCTCAGAAAAATGGCTTTATCAGCGGCGTTGGTGACGGAATGTTCGGTGTTGGACGCAACATCACGCGGCAGGATATGGCAAAGATATTGTATGGTATTATGCACGACAAAAGTTTGCTGTATGGTTTTGCCGAAACAAAGGATATGTTTGTAGATGCGGCGCAAATTGCAGATTATGCAAAAGAAGCGGTAGAAATGCTCGCAAATTATAATATATTGTCCGGAGACGAAAACGGATGCTTCCGGCCGGAGGATAATGCGACGCGACAGGAAGCGGCGAAACTGATTTACAATCTGCTTGCTTTGTATGCGGCGAAGCAATAATGGTTTAGGAAACGGTGCGATGCGAAAAAAGAATTGGTTGATTTGGTTGCTGGCAATTTTGCTTATGGCTGCGATATTTTCGTTTTCCGCGCAGAACGCCAATACGTCTGGGACACTGAGCAAAAAAGTTACGCTGCAGATTATTGATACGCTTCCTCAGACGAGGGAGCTAAGCGAGCTGCAAAAGGTCGATATGGTGCGTGAAACGGAAAACATTGTTCGGAAATCGGCGCATTTTGTATTGTTTGCTGTTTTGGCGGTCTGCATAACGCTTGTGATGGGAACATTTATGAAAAAGAAATGGCTTATTTATCTGGCAGCAGTAGCATTTTGTTTTCTATATGCGTGTTCGGACGAACTGCATCAACTTTTTGTTGACGGAAGGGGCGCGAGCCTGTCGGATGTCTTTCTTGATACAGCTGGAGCTGTTGCTGGTATCTTACTTTATATGATGATAAAAAAGATTTTTAGGAGGCAATCCTAAAAATCTTTTTTATCAAGCTGGTCTGCCCACTTCGTAAAGTTGTGCGAAACTATCATATTTATAAGTTTAAGTCAAAAAGATATTGACAACTTATACGAAAAAGGGTAAAATCGTAATATGAGAAAAGAAAAGATATGGAAATCATATTTTTTTGATTTTAAGGGGGTATCTTGATGAAGAACAAGGTAGGGAAAAACCTGATGCGGGTTATCGCAGCGCTATGCATTGTGGCAATGCTGCCGCTTACGGCGATGGCTGCAAGTGCGACGGTTACGGTTACTACCGCCGGATCGGGTGCAGCTGCATTTACAGAAACAGCGGCTAACGCACCGGAAATTGCAGCGGGCGCACAGATTCAGGTTGCGGGCACACATAGCGTACCCGGTGCAGAAGTTACATTTTTAGTAGCGCCGGAGGGAGCGACGTCTCCGATTCAGGGCATTGGGCAGAGGACAAGCGCGTCGGCCGCCGGTGCTTTTGAAATAAATATCCTGCTTCCGGCGAATATTGCTGCTGGTACATATTATGTAAAAGTTGGCGGGCAGGACGTTGATTCGCCGGTGGTACGGTACTTTAAGATTGCTTCGCAGACGCCGCCTGTACAGCAGGAAGCGCTGCTCGTTTCTATTACAGGACCGGGTTCGGTGACGAGCACGGGTGCATATAACGGTGAAATATCGGGCAGCCATACCGGCGATTATGCAATTGGATCGCAGTTTACGCTGACGGCTGTTGAAACGGATAACAGCAAGTTTATCCATTGGGTAGATACCCGTTCCGGCAGAATCGTTTCGACGGAACCGGCTTATACCTTCTCGCTTGGCACGGATACCTCCCTTGTTGCGGCTTTCCGCGCTGTAGACGAATCGGGCTATATTATTTTTAAAGAGAAAAATAATAAAGTAGTTGTGACACAGAGTGCGGCGGGTGATGTTACCGTTCCGGACGACCCATACACAATGGGCTATGAGTTTGATTCTTGGGTAAATCCGAATGGTGTGCCGCAGAAATTCGCGGCAGGTGATGTTATTTCTGCGAACACGTTTACAAATGATATTATTTTCACTGCGCACCATACGGTTGCGGGCGAGATGTATCAGGTAAATCTCGTGAATGTAGACGGTATGACGAGCGGCACGTACAAGTATGACACGAAGCTTACGGTGAAGCCTGCTGCTGCGCCGCAGGGGCAGAAGTTTGCATACTGGCAGAAAGATGGTCAAATCATCAGCTATGAGCAGAGCTATACGTTCTATGTTGGGGCTTATACTACGACAGTAGAAGCGGTATATGTGCCGGAAGCGCAGGAAGTAACACCCGCGCCGATTATTGTGATGTCGGAGCCGACGATTGTGCAGACAAACAAGATTGCCTTTTTCGCAGAGCGTACACTCCCGTCGAATTATACGTTAATTGAGACCGGTATCCTGCTAAGCAGCGAAATCGGTACGGAGATTACAGTAGATAACGCGGCGTATAAGAGCGTATCTACTTCAAAGGATGGCAACGGTCAGTATACAATTCGTAAGAGCGGCGTAACGCCCGGAGAAACGTGGGCTGGACGTGCATACATGATTTACCGCAATGGCGATGAGATTGTAACGGTTTATAGTAATACTGTTACAAAGGCGTTTCTCTAAGCCGAAATAATTGTTGACTTTTCACGGATATTGTATTATAATAAGAATAGGATAAAAAGCAGGCAGACGGGGTTTCCCGTTTGCCTGTTTAACTCTAAAAAAGGATGGTGCAATATGGCGAAAAAAAGGATGAAGAGAATTTTATCGCGCATAGCGTACATAGTGGCGCTCTGCTGCGCAGTTTCTTTGATGCAGGTTCCTGCACTTGCTGAGGAGTTTTCCGACATGCCGAACAACTGGGCAACGGCTGCGCTGCAAAAGGCGGTTAGCAACGGCCTGCTAAACGGTTATGACGGAATGATTATGCCGGACGACAACCTGACCCGCGCGCAAATGGCGGCGATTATGGTTCGGTCCTTTGGAGCGGCCAATCTTGCTGATATTTCTGCGTTTTCTGATGTGAGCGCGGACGCATGGTATCACGACGATATGGCAAAGTCAGTCCAGATGGGGATTTTTAAGGGCGACGGTGCAAACTTAAACCCGGAAAACAATATTACGCGCGAAGAGGCGTTTACTGTGCTGGCGCGCGCATTTGAGCTTGCTGATGCAGACGGGTCGGCGTTGGATGCCTTTTTGGATAAGGGCGACGTTGCTGACTGGGCGGTTCCGACGGTTTCGGCAATTGTAGCAAACAATTACGCAAAAGGTGCGGACGGGTATTTGAATCCGAAGAACAATATCACGCGTGCGGAATTTGCGGTATTAATGGACAATATCGTAAAGATGTATATCACAGAGCCGGGCCTGTACACGCGGGTAGAAGCGGGCAATATCCTTATCAAGGTTGATGGCGTAACGCTTTCGTCCCTGACAGTAAAGGGTGACTTGATTCTTGGCGAGTCGGTCAGCACAAAGGGCGTAACGCTCTTGAGTTCAAACGTGGAGGGACGCGTTGTGAATAACGATACTGATAAGATTGAATATGTTTCTACAAGCACAAACCCGGGTGGCAGCACGAATCCG
>URQR01000032.1 GCA_900550065.1 uncultured Eubacteriales bacterium
CTTACAAAAGCGTGCGCGAGCGCCCTTTTGGAAAAAGCGCCGGCGCATGATATTATGATTACAGCGGAGTCGAAGGGAATTCCGCTTCTCTACGAAATGGCACGGCAGGCCGGGGAGAACAATTATATTGTTGCCCGCAAGGGTCCAAAGCTGTATATGGAGAATGTGCTGATGACAGAGGTTGATTCCATTACGACTGAAAACCGTCAAATATTGTGTATCGGTCAGCGGGAAGCCGACGCGATGCGCGGAAAGCGCATACTGGTAATTGACGATGTTATCAGTACGGGTGAGTCGCTGGCGGCGCTTGAGAAGCTGATTGATCAGGTCGGCGGCGAAATCGTTGGCCGGATGGCTGTTTTAGCAGAAGGGGACGCGATGCAGCGTGACGACATTACTTGTCTTGCGCCGCTGCCGCTTTTCAATGCCGATGGAACAGCAAAAGAATAAGTAAGTTAAAACAAAAAGACTGCTTATGTTTGTAAGCAGTCTTTTTATTTTGTGCCATAACCCGCATAAATTTTTTGTGAAGCCAAATGCAGCGTAGCTTCAGCTCTCCATGTGGCGTCCGAGAAACCCGGCCGCAGCCTGTGCAAGCTTCTCTTCAACGTCAGAAGCGTTTGCTTGATCGTCGGAAAAAAATACGACGCTTCCGATGCTGTCCCCCTCGGAGATAATCGGATATGCGACAAGCGCGTGATGCTTTTCATTGCTGTCAATAATCGGCAGATCTTTTCCGGAAGATGCGCTTTTGTTATAGGGCGCTTTTTCGCTCATGATTTTTTCGAGCTCCGGGCTGACACGCTTTTCGAGCATTTCGCGTTTTGGCGCGCCGGAAACGGCGATTGTCGTGTCGCGGTCCGTGATACAAACGGGAAGCCCAGCCGTCTTTGCCAGAGATTCAGCATATTGGCTTGCAAATTCGCCAAGTTCTCCAATCGGAGAGTACTTTTTAAAAATTACTTCGCCGTCCTTATCTGTAAAAATCTCAAGCGGGTCGCCTTCGCGAATCCGCATCGTGCGCCGGATTTCTTTTGGTATGACTACTCTGCCTAAATCATCTATGCGCCTTACAATACCAGTTGCTTTCATATTATGACTCCTCCATGCTAAAATTGATTTGCACATATATTATTTGCAAACATTTTTAAAATATCCCTTTTTCAGCCGTAAAAATATAAAATAGGGAATCAGAACATCTTGGAAAAATTTATTAAAAAGATATTGACAGATAGATTCTAATGATATATAATTTCTATTAGTAAAAGATATTAATAAGGATTGGTTATTATGAAAATGCAACAGGGAGTAAAAAGCGTATCCGCCAGCAACAATCGTCGTAATACAGTTCAGCGCAACATGGTGCTTGCCACTGTGACAAAACTTGCGAATCATCCGAGTGCGGACGAGGTTTATACTGAAGTGGCGAAGCTGCACCCTGATATTAGTAAAGCGACCGTGTACCGTAACTTAAACGTATTGGCGCAGGAGGGAATGCTGCGGCGTATCTGTGTAGCAAATGCAGCGGATCGGTTTGATTATAATATCAGTCGGCATTATCATTTAAAATGTACCAGATGCGGGGAATTTAGTGATTTAGAGCTGCCCTATATGCACGATCTTGACAGTAGGATTGAGGCGCAGACGGGATATACGCTTAATAATCATGACATTGTTTTTGAAGGGCTGTGCCCAGTGTGTAAAAACTGTTTGAAACAGTCTTAACATAAAAACCTAATAAAGAAAGGAAGATGAAATTATGAAAGAATTAAAAGGTACAAAGACAGAGGCAAACTTGATGGCGGCTTTTGCCGGCGAATCACAGGCGAGAAACAAATACACCTATTATGCGAGCGCGGCGAAGAAGGAAGGGCTTGTACAAATCAGTAAATTTTTTGAGGAGACAGCAAACAACGAGAAGGAGCACGCGAAAATTTGGTTTAAGCTGCTGCATGGCGGTATGCCGGACACGGAGACGAATCTTGCCGACGCGGCCGCGGGCGAGAACTATGAGTGGACGGATATGTACAAAAGCTTTGCTGAGGAGGCAAAGGCTGAGGGGTTCGACCATATTGCGTTCTTATTTGAAGAGGTCGGCAAGATTGAAAAAGAGCACGAGGAGCGGTATAATAAGCTGTTAGAAAACCTTAAGAGCGGAAAGGTGTTCACGAAGGACGGCGAGCAGGTTTGGATTTGTTCGAACTGCGGCCATATCCATGTTGGCGACAGCGCGCCGGAGGTGTGCCCGGTGTGCGCGCACCCGAAGGCATACTTTGAGCTTCGCGCACAGAATTATTAATTGCAAATCGTAAAGGCGGCGATGTAGATGGACAAAACGGTTTTATACAACCTTTCCTATGGCTTATACGCGATTGGCGTCAATGATAATGGGCGCAAGTGCGGCTGTATCGTCAATACGGTATTTCAGGTGACGAGCACCGACCCAATTATCGCGGTATCTATGAATAAGGACAATTATACATATGAAGTAATCAAGAGAACGAACCAATTTTCGGTGTCAATTCTGTCCGAGCAAATAAATCCGAATGTCATCGCTGCGCTGGGGTTTGCAAGCGGCCGTGATACGGATAAGTTTGACGGTATTGGCGCGGGAATGATACATGATTTGCCGATTTTATCGGAAAATTGCTGCGGCTATATGATTTGCGGTGTTGTATCCATGCTGGAAACGTCGACGCATTTTGTGATTTTGGCAAAGGTGCGCGACGCATTCGGCAGCAGCGCGCTGCCGCCGATGACATACAAGTACTATCACGATGTTATAAAGGGAAAGGCGCCGAAGAACGCGCCGACATATGTGGCCGAGGAAAAGAAGGGCGTGTACCGCTGCCCGGTGTGCGGCTATCTATACGAGGGCGATATTACGAAAGAGCCGGACAGCTATGTTTGTCCAATCTGCGGTGCGCCGAAGGAGTCGTTTGTGCTTATTTAGCTTTTATAAAAATCGAAAGCCCCGGACAGGCAAAACCGTTCGGGGTTTTTCTTTTCGAGTCATCAGTATGATAAATTGCTTTTTTATTTCTTTTTTTTGTGATTTGTGGTATAATATACGCAAGAGCGAAACTCTTGCGCGACGGTACGCAGGCATGCCGTTGGAGAAAGCGCTGCCGGGGTATTGCCTCACCTGTGGCGATGCCGCACCGTGTCTTTTTCGATTATGATCGCTGATTTATGGTATAATAGTCTCAAAATCTTCGATTTTGAGCCATTGGAAGAAACCGCTGTCGGGACGCTGTCCCTCCTCCCGCTGCACGGGAACGCGTTTTCTTTGGGCTTGTGCCGCATTTATGGTATACTAAATACAAATTGATAGAAATTTTAAGAAAAAAGGGAGTCTTATTTTTTATGTTACAAATGAAGGAAGTTCACATTAGTGATAAGGCGTGGGTGGACGCTGCCTTAGAGGGGTGTCCGCACAATACGCTGGAATACAATTTTACGTCGACATTTATTTGGCGAAAAATTTATAATTTTAAGCTCGCGCAGAAAAAGGATTGGTTTATCCTTTTTTCAGACTCGAAAAAGCCATCCTTTTTGTACCCTTACGGTAAAGGTGAAATCAAACCCATATTAGACGAGATTATGGCATATTGTGAAAAGAAGGGAATCAATCCGGCCTTTCACAGTGTATCGACGCAGGCGAAGGAGGAGTTAGAGTTGCTCTATCCCGGGCAGTTTTCGTTTACGCTCGTCCGCGACGCGGCGGATTACATTTATGAGCGTGAGAGTCTTGCGACGCTGAAAGGGAAAAAGCTGAGCGCAAAGCGCAACCACATCAACCGCTTTTTGGAGGCGTATCCGAATTGGCGCTATGAGCGGATTACGAAAGAAAATATTGGGGAAGTTTACCGGATGAACCTAAAGTGGTGCGCGGCGGTGGATTGCAGCAATGATCCGGGACTGCAGGAGGAAGCGTGTGCGGTGAAGCAGGCGTTTCGGTATTTCTTTGACTTAAAGCTCGACGGTGGCTTATTACGTGCGCAGGACGACATTGTAGCGTTTTCTATGGGCGACCGACTAAATGCACAGACGTATCTGGTCCACATTGAAAAGGCGTTTGCTGACATCAACGGCGCATATCCAATGATGAATAAACAGTTTGTGCTGGAAAATACCGAAGGGTATCAGTTTGTCGACCGCGAGGATGACGCCGGCGAGGAAGGTCTGCGGAAGGCGAAGCTGTCCTACCGTCCGGCAATTATTTCGGAAAAATATTTTGCAAACTATATAGGATAGGGCGGACCTGTTATGATTCAATTTGCGGCGGATAAAGATATAGAACAGATAAAGCGGCTGTGGGTACAGGCCTTTGGCGACAGCGTAGAGTCGGCTGCGTATTTTTTGACCCATTGCAGTCGGCCGGACGATATATTGATTGATCAAGAGGGCGGAAATGTCTGTGCAATGCTGACAATGCTGCCGCTTATGCTGTGCTTTGACGGCGAGACGGTTCCCGCGCGCTACATTTATGCGGTTGCGACGGATATGGCACATCGCGGGCAGGGACGCAGCACACGCCTGCTTTCTCATGCGCATTCCTATATGAAACAAAACGGCGTTGCCGCGTCGCTGCTTGTGCCTGCGTCGGAAAGCCTGTTTGCGTTTTATGCACAGCGCGGCTATCAGCGGGCGTTTTCTCTATCCGAAACGGCGTATGAGGCAGCGTCGCTCCCTGTGATTGGCCCGGATGTATCGATTGATTTTTGTACACCGGAAGAATACGCGCGCATCCGGCAAAAAGCTTTTGCGTACAACAGGCCGTTTGCCGCGTGGGAGGACGATATGCTAAGCCGGGTGATGGCGTATGCGCATCTGTTTGGCGGCACGTTTTACCATATTTGTACAAAAGACGGGGAAGCAGCGGCTTTTTGTGTCAAAGAGGGAGATGTAGCTGCTGTAAAAGAATTGGCCTGCGCGGGCGTCGAAGAAGACAAAGCTGTGGCAGCGCTTCATACGCGGCTTGGCGCAGCGCGATATCGTGTCCGTACAGAGGCAGGAAACAAAAAATATCGGTTTGATTTCGCGATGCTGTACGATTTGGGAACAAACCAGCTACCGGAATTTACAAACGCGTATTTTAATTTGGCGATGGATTAAAAACGAAAGGGGAGGCCCGAATGATACAATGCTATGATGACTTTATCGGCAAGCTGCTCGAAACGGGATTTACAATTGGCGGAGAAAACGGCGAGGGCGTGTTCACGCTGTCGGATTCGTTTACAGACCGTATCCGGTGGCATACGGAGGAGTTGGATACAGACCCGTGGGAGTGGCGGATGCGCGTGCTGCAAGAGCGTGACGACATTGCATATGGAAAGGTGTTTTTTCGGAAAAGCGGCTATATTACGAGGGAGTGGTACCCGTACTTTTTGGCTGTGCGCCGAGGCGGTTTATCGCTTGAGGAGGCATATGAATCCGGCTTCGTCAGCAGGGAGGCAAAGACCGTCTATCAGGTGGTTGCGGACAACGGTTATGTACCGACCCACGCATTGCGCGGCCTGTGTGGATTTGAGCCGAAGGACAAGGCAAAGCTGGACCGTGCGCTGACAGAGCTGCAAATGAAGCTGTATCTCACCATGTGCGGGCGGCAGCAAAAGGTCAGCCAGAAGGGGACGCAGTTTGGATGGAATTCGACTGTGTTTTGTACGGCTGAGGCGTTTTGGGGCGACGAAGTGTTTGACCAAACGCGCAAAATCGGCGGGGCAGAAGCAGCGGCGCGGATATCGGAACGAATTTATCAGGTGAATCCTGCGGCAGCGGAAAAGAAAGTGAAAAAATTTATTTTCGGATAGAATTGGGTGAGAAAAATGGTAATACGAACAGCGAACCGACAGGATATCGCGCTTTTGCATAAATACGATAAGTGGCTCAGCAAAGAAATTATGGGCCATAAGCTTGACAGCCAAATGGTATATGCCGCTTATGAGGGGGAGGCGTTTGTGGGCTGGCTGCGCTACGGCCTATTTTGGGACAACACTCCTTTTATGTATATGCTGTATATTATGGAAGCATACAGAGGAAAGGGCTTTGGAAGGGCTCTGGTGGAGCATTGGGAAGCCGAAATGAAGAAGGCCGGGTATGGGCTTGTTTTGACATCCTCATCCCAGACGGAGTATGCCCAGCATTTTTATGATGCGCTTGGCTATAAGGCGGTCGGCAGCTTTACATTGGGCAGCGACCCGTTAGAGATTATATTTTCAAAAAATATCAAAACATAATAAAAAAAATCCCGCAAATGCGGGATTTTTTTATTTCGATTGAATATATTCATCAATGGCCGCCGCAGCGTTTTTCCCCGCGCCCATCGCAAGGATAACGGTTGCCGCGCCTGTGACCGCGTCGCCGCCGGCGTACACGCCTTTTTTGGTCGTCAGGCCGCTGTCGTCTTCTGCAATAATACAGCCGCGCTTGTTTGTCTCAAGGCCGCTCGTTGTATTCTTAATCAGCGGGTTCGGCGATGTACCAATCGACATAATAACTGTATCGACATCAAGCACATGTTCCGAACCTTCGACCACGACGGGGCGCCGCCGTCCGGATTCGTCCGGCTCGCCAAGCTCCATTGTTACACATTCCATTCCCGTTACAAAATCGTTTTCGTCGCCGAGAATTTTGGTCGGGTTGTTGAGCGTTTTGAAGATGATACCCTCTTCTTCCGCGTGCTCAACCTCTTCTTTTCTCGCGGGCATCTCGTCCATAGAACGCCGGTATACGATATAGACGTTTTCCGCGCCGAGCCGCTTCGCGCAGCGCGCCGCGTCCATCGCAACGTTGCCGCCGCCGACAACTGCTACATTTTTCACCGTCTTGACCGGCGTTGCGCTGCCCTTTTTGTACGCTTTCATTAGGTTTACGCGCGTCAAAAACTCGTTTGCCGAGTATACGCCGTTGAGGTTTTCGCCCTCAATGTTCATAAAGCGCGGCAAGCCCGCGCCGGAGCCGATGAAAACAGCCTCGAAGCCGTCGTCGAACAGCTCGTCGACAGAAAGTACCTTACCAATCACCATGTTTGTCATAATTGTTACGCCAAGCTCGCGCAGGGTATCAATCTCCTTGCGGACAATTTCTTTCGGCAGACGAAATTCCGGAATCCCGTAAACGAGAACGCCGCCGGGCGTGTGAAGCGCCTCAAAAATTGTAACGTCATAACCCTTTTTCGCCAAATCGCCCGCACACGTCAGACCTGCCGGCCCCGCGCCGATCACCGCGACCTTATGGCCGTTTGGCTCCGGCTTTTTTGCCTCTGCCTCTGCGTGCTGCATGTGCCAGTCAGCGACAAAACGCTCTAACCGACCAATCGCAACCGGCTCGCCTTTGATACCGCGAACGCACTTACTCTCGCACTGGGTCTCCTGCGGACATACACGCCCGCAAACGGCGGGCAGCGAGCTCGATTTTGTCAAAATCTCGTACGCGCCCTCAAAATCCTCTTCCTTTATTTTAGCAATAAACGCCGGGATATCAATCGCAACCGGGCAGCCGCCGACGCATGGCTTGTGCTTACAGTTTAAGCAGCGGTTCGCTTCGTCAATCGCCTGTTCTTTTGTATAGCCGAGCGCAACCTCGGAAAAGTTTTTGTTGCGCACATCCGGCGCCTGTACCGGCATTTCGTTTTTCTTCAGTGACATATTAGGCATTGTGCCCGTCCCCTTTCTTTAAAAGGTTGCATGTTTCCTCATAGCTGTGCCGCTCAAAGTCTTTATAGAACGTACCGCGCTTCATCATCAAATCAAAGTCGACCAAATGGCCGTCAAAGTCCGGCCCGTCGACGCACGCAAACTTCGTCTCGCCGCCGACGCTTAGGCGGCAGCCGCCGCACATACCCGTCCCGTCAATCATAATCGGGTTCATGCTGACAACCGTTTTGATTCCGTACTCCTTTGTGAGCGCACAGACAAATTTCATCATAATCAGAGGGCCAATCGCAATGACCTCATCGTACTGCTCGCCGCTCTCGATAAGCGCACGTAATGCGTCGGTCACGAGTCCCTTTTCTCCGTAACTGCCGTCGTCGGTTACAATTTTGTATACATCGCTGACCGCCTTGAACTTTTCTTCTAAAATAACAAGGTCTTTATTGCGGAACCCAACGACCGAGTGTACCTCCGCGCCCTGCTCGTGCAGCTTTTTCGCCACCGGGTACGCGATTGCACAGCCGACGCCGCCGCCGATTACCGCCACTTTTTTCAGTCCCTCTGTATGCGACGCCGTGCCGAGCGGGCCGACAAAGTCGCTGATAAACTCGCCTTCTTCTTTTGCATCGAGCTTTTTTGTCGTCGCGCCGACAATTTGGAAAATAATCGTCACGGTGCTGGCCTCACGGTCAAAGTCCGCCACAGTAAGCGGAATCCGCTCACCCTCCTCGTCGACACGCAGGATGATAAACTGGCCCGCCTGCGCTTTTTTTGCGACATACGGCGCTTCAATTTCCATCAGCGTGACGGTGGGGTTGAGCCGTTCTTTCTTTTTAATTAGAAACATACTGCATCGTTCCTTTACAATTTATTTGTCTGATATTTTTATCTCTGCAAAAGATTTGCACTTGCGTATTATTATAATAAATGTGGTACAAAGTGCGAGCCAAAGCTCGCATATTATTATACAATAAAAAGGCGGTTGGGACAACCGTCTTTCTGATATTTTTTAATAAATTATGTAAAAAGTTTTTGTATAAACTGTATAGCCGTGCCTGCGCTTCATTTTTTATGTGCTGGAAACAATGTGTTTTACGTCAAAGCGAATTATTTTTTGCACATTTTCCGCAAGACAATAATCAGTACACCGCCCGCAGGCGTAGTGACCGCAATCCAAAATACGTAGAGAAGAAAACCCAAAAATTCGTTTTGCGTAAAACAGCCTATTTTATTTAAAATCAACAGAACAAAACCTACGATTGTAAGTGTCGCAGCGATAATTGTTGGAAGAAACGCACACCAGTTTTTACGTCCGCTCAAAATTACCCATATACCTGTTACAATGCATAAAATAGCAGTAGTTATCAGGCTTGTACAAAGAATGCATGTGCCGTTATCCCAAAAGAGCATGACGGTCTGCCTCCTACTCCTCTTTTTAGATGAATGCCAGCGACTTTAACGTAAAGATAAACAAAAACATGGTGATAATAGAAAACGCTGACGTAAAGACAACAATCTGTGCGGCCAAGTCGCCGTCGCCGTCCATCTGCTGCGCCATAGTATAAGACGACACCGCAGTCGGGGAGGCAAACATACTGAGCAGAGCGACAATCTGCGCGCCGCGAAACCCGAGCAGCGCACCGATACCGAGCACAATTGCCGGAAAAATTACGAGCCGGAGCGCAACGGCCCACGAAAGCGTTGGGATATTGCCCTTTACAGCGGTAAAGGTAAACGACCCGCCCAGCGCAATAAGTGCAAGCGGCGTTGCGACGCGCGATATGTCGCGTACGACACCCTCGGCAAAGTCAGGGATCTTAATCCCAAACAGTAAAAACAAAATTCCCAGTACAGAGGCGATAATCAGCGGGTTTGTAGCAATTCCCTTTAGGATTTTTACGGGGTTTGGTTTGCCGCCGCGAAATACCTCAAGGCAGATAACCGCCAGCACATTAAACACCGGCACGACCATCGCAATCGCCACGCTCGTCAGCCCCGCGCCGTTTTCTCCGAGCAGCAGCACCGTCACAGGAAGGCCGAACAGTACAAAATTACTGCGGAATACCCCTTGGATAAATACGCCTCTGCGACTGTTTTCCTTGATAAAAAGCGGAACGGTCAAAAACAGGAGCAGTGCGACCGATAAGATGCAAACCAGCGCGTAGAGCAGGAACGGACCGTCGAAAGCCGTTGCGACGTCGGTTTTATAAATATTGTAAAAGAGTAAAACCGGCAAAAACACTTTAAAAACGAGCTTGTTGATGACGTTTAGGGAATGGTCGTCTACCATTTTGATGCGTTTTAATATGTAACCGAGCACAATCAGCGCAAAGATTGGGAATACGACGCTCGCAGCGAGAATCAGACTGTCCATGCAGTACCTCCATGAGCCCTATATTTACAGAGCCGCTATCAAATTCTTTTGTATAGTATACTACATTGGATATAAAATAGCAAGTATAGGCTTACGCTACTGAATTGTGCTTAGCACTTTTGCAATTGCTCGGCCGGTATATTTGGCGGTCACGAGCGCCTCGTCTAAGGTGTTGCCGTCCGTGCCAACCTCAATAATCATAGAGCCGGGCGTGGCGTGCTGGTTGTAGCGTTCCTTCACGAGATGAAGCGGGCGGGCGAGCCCCTTGTACTCCGTTGTCAGCACGTCCTGAATCCGAAGCCCGAGCTTTAAATTTTCCTTCCAGTTTGGGTGCGGAAGCCCACCCTCGCTGCTGCCGCACAAAACCATCACCTGCGCGGCCTTTTCGGCGCCGATATCGGCACTCACCTTATACTTTGTGCCGTCCTGTGCCGTCATACCGTCGCGGTGTACGTCGAGCACAACCTGAATAGAGGGATATTGGGCGAGATACGATTCGATTACGCCGAGCGTTTTTTTGTAAGAACCATTGTAGGAGGGATAGTCATTGATAGACGTATCATGAATGACGTTTATGCCCGCGGCCTGCAGTTCGGCGGCAATCCCGTCCCCAACGCGCACAACGTTAAAATTTTTGTCCTGTGTGCGCGTGCTTTCGTCGGGTGAGTAGGAGTATTGGCCCGACGGCGTATAGCTTTCGGTTGTGTGTGTATGAACAATCAGCACGAGCGGCCCGTCCTGCTTTTTGAGCGTGAGCGGCTCTGCAAGCAGTCCGCTTATATCAATGTTAAAATTCGTTTCGTTATTGACGTATATTGACTTGTTCGCGCCGGTATTTGCTACGCCGCCCACGACGCTGCTCGTTTCCACAATTGGGTAGCGTTCGCCGTCGCCGCCGCTGTTGTCCGGCGTGGGGGCGGGGGGCGTCTGTGCCTGTGCGTTTTTGTTGGTCTGTGCGTCGGCGGCCTGTGCGTTTGCAATCTTTAAAGCGCCGAGCTGGCTGTAGAGAATTGTTTTTGGGTCGGCGATGTCAAAGCCGATCAGCGCGCTGACAAAATTTTTCGCCAGTTTTTGCTGCGCGCCGCTGTCGCCGAGCGCGGGTATGATGTTTTCAAAGGCCGCGTGTGCGAGGGTGTTTTGTTCGTCGGAAACAGATAGATGGGAAAACAAAAAGCCGGCGCAGGAAATTGCCCCATATACGAGTAGCACGGCGGCGGAGAGGATTGAAAGCAGAGACGACAGACTCGATTTATCGACAACGATTGTTTTAAAAGGATGCATCGTTTTATTTTTGCGCATGTATCTTTCTCTCCTTACGGGTATTTTTCCAATGGCTTCTTAATTGTAAAAAGCATGTCTTATTGCTTATTTATATTCATTTGCTGTAAAAAATATGCCGCCTTCTTGGCGCGCGGGCGTATAATGCGCAATCGGCGTGCAAATAATAACAGGGCATGAAAATGCCAGTATGTATCAAAAAGTATAAAATTGGACAGAAAGGTATGGTCATATCTATGAAGGCAATTATTATGGCGGGCGGAGAAGGAAGCAGGCTGCGGCCGCTGACGTGCACAAAACCAAAACCAATGGTCAGGCTGCTGGGACTTCCGACAATCGAGTACACGATTGCGCTCTTAAAACGGCACAGAATCACAGAGCTGGGGATTACCGCGCGCTATCTGCCGGGCGAGATTATGGACTATTTCGGCGACGGGAGCGAGTTTGGCGTCTCTATTTCTTACTTTGTGGAGGAAACGCCGCTCGGTACGGCGGGCAGCGTTAAAAATGCGCTGGAATTTTTAGATGATACGTTTTTGGTGATCAGCGGTGACGCGATGACAGACATTGACCTAAGCGATGCATTGGAATTTCACAAAAAAAACAGCGCAGACGCGACGCTTGTGCTTAAGAAAGTCGATGTGCCGCTCGAGTATGGTGTTGTTGTAACAGAGCCGGACGGCAGGATTAAGCGTTTTATCGAAAAGCCAACATGGGGCGAGGTCATTAGCGATATGGTCAATACCGGCATTTATATTTTGGAGCCGGAGGTGTTTGACGCCGCACCGCAGGAGGGCGCGTTTGACTTTGCCTGCGACCTGTTCCCGGCGCTTTTGCACGACAAAAAGCGTCTGTTCGGCTACAGTGCGGAAGGCTATTGGTGCGATATCGGCGACACCTTTGCGTATATGTCGTGCCAGTATGATATGCTGTCCGGCAAGGTAGAGGCAGCGCTTGCGGCAAAGCAGGTCTCAGACGGGATTTATATTGGATCAGACGTAACGATTGAGCCGGATGCAGAGCTGCACGCGCCGGTATATATTGGGGACGGCGTACGCATCGGCGAAGGCGCGGTTATTGGCGAATACAGCGTGCTGGAGAGCGGCGTTCACATTGGGCGGCAGAGCAATATTAAAAAGAGCATTGTCGGAAGCGGTGCACATGTCGGCGCGTTTTCGCAGCTGCGCGCCTGCATAATTGGCGAAAAGGTAAAACTTAAGCCGTCGGTCAGCGTTTACGAGCAGTCTGTGGTCGGCGATGCGTGTATGATTGGTGAAGGCAGTGTAATTAAGCCGTCAATCAAGCTATGGCCCAATAAAACGGTTGAGCCGGGGACGCAGGTACACACGAACCTCGTTTGGGAAAAGGTGCATAAAAAGACGCTGTTCGAGTCGGGCCGTATCCGCGGCGAAATTAACGTCGACGTAACGCCGGAGTCGGTGTCGCGGCTTGGGGCGGCGTTTGGCGCAATTGTAAAGAGCGGGCGGGTCGCGGTATCGGTTTGCGGCGACGCGTCGGCTGATATGCTGGGCGGCGCGCTGAAAAGCGGGCTGATGTCCGCCGGATGCGAGGTGTACGACTGTGGTGTACAGCTTGGCGCAATGACGCGCTTTGCCGTGCGCTTTTACAACCTTGACGCAGGCGCACACATTTGCGCCCTGAAGCAGGCGGACGGCTGCTATATTAAAATTGACCTGATGGACGAGAGTGGCTGCGACATCAGCGGCAAGCTACAGCGCAAGTTAGAAAATCTGTTTGAACGCGAGGATTTTATTCGTGCGGAGGGCAGCGATGTAAAAAAAGCCGTCGGCGTCCAAAACTACAAGGAGTTTTATATCCGCGATATTTTAAAACGCTCGACAGGAGAGCCGGTCGAGAAAAAGATATTGGTGAACACACAGAATAAGACAGGCGCGGATATCATTAGCCGTATCTGCGGAGAAATCGGCGCGGAAGCGGTTGTAACGGAGGAGAAAATTGACTCGCTCCAGTCGGACAAGCTCCGCTCGCTCGCGGCGCGCGTCAAGGAGGAGGGCTTTTTGTTTGGCGCGGCGCTTGACGATGAGTGTGAGCACCTCGTACTCATAGACGAAACCGGGCGAGTACTGGACAAAAACAATGTTCTCGCGCTTGATGTCATTGTCGCCCTGCAGAGCGGCACGGGCGGCGACGTGGTGCTGCCCGTGTCCGCGCCGCAGAGCCTGACCCGTTTGGCGAAAAAATATGGGCGCAATGTAGTCTATACAAAAATTGACGCGCCGGACTTTATGCGCGGTGTTGCACAAAGCGGCGGGGAGGAACAATTCGTGCTCCACTTTGACGGCGTGGGCGCGCTCCTGCGCTTGCTTGTCTACCTGTCCGAGAGCGCACAGCCGCTCTCGAAGCTGATGGAGGAGGCGGAACAGTACTTTATCACGAGCGATAAGGTGTATTGCCGAGCGGAACGGAAAGGCACGGTGATCAAGGAGCTGATGGAGCGGTTCAGCGGCTATGAGACCGACCTGACCGACGGGGTCAAGGTTTTCGACGACCGTGGCTGGGTACTCGTTGTACCCGACGGGAACGCGCCGTCCATGCACGTCATCAGCGAGGGCATGAGCGCGGAGATAGCGGACGAGCTTTCCGCCGGTATGATTGACAAAATAAAAGAAATTGAGGCAAACACATCGAAATAGAAATAAAAAAGCGGCCAAGCGGCCGCTTTTTTATGGCTTTAATAACCCATCGAAAATCTTTTCCGCCATACTCCAGTTGATTAAATAAAACCAGTTATCAATATATTCTGCGCGCCTGTTTTGATACTTTAAATAGTAGGCATGCTCCCATACGTCAATGCATACGAGCGGGGTATA
>URQR01000033.1 GCA_900550065.1 uncultured Eubacteriales bacterium
AGCACAGCGGCCTGTCCGTGCGCGCATATATTAACCAAATCCGCCTTAGTGAGGCCAAACGCCTTTTGGCGGACACGGCGTTGTCAATTAAGGAAATTTCCGACATGGTCGGCTTTTCTGACCCGAATTACTTTTCCAATACGTTTCGGGCGGCGTTTTCCGCCTCGCCAAAGCAGTACCGCGCCGCGCTGCACCTTGACGTGTGAGCTGTTTTGTGTTACCATAAAATGAAAGAGAATGTAACCTCGCTAAAATGTCCCCCGTCTCTATAGGCGGCGGGCTTTGCTTCATAGAGCAAGCGGTGGGTATATATCCCCCGCTCCGCGAGGCTGAAACGCCATTAATGTAACATTTACTCCTGCGGAGTAAATGTTCTCAATAAAATCTTGTTATAAAGGAGACAGGGATACAAATGAAAATAGAAACAAAATGCCTGCATGAAGGCTATGAACCGCAAAACGGCGAGAGCCGCGCACTGCCGATTCACCAGAGTACAACGTTTAAGTACGATTCGACCGAGCATGTCGCAAAGCTTTTCGACCTGACGGAGTCCGGCTTTTTCTACTCGCGGCTGGGCAACCCGACGGTAGACGCCGTAGAAAAGAAAATTGCATCGCTTGAGGGCGGCGTCGGCGCGCTGTGCACCTCTTCGGGACAGGCGGCAAGTACGCTCGCCGTGCTAAACATCTTAGGCAGCGGCGACCATTTTATCAGCGCATCGTCCATATACGGCGGCACGTTCAACCTCTTTGCTGTTACGTTTAAAAAGCTTGGCATCGACGTAACTTTTGTCGACAACGACGCGAGCGACGAAGAAATTCAGGCGGCGTTCCGCCCGAACACAAAGGCAGTCTTTGGGGAAACGATTTCCAACCCGACGATTGCCGTATTCGATATCGAACGCTTTGCGGCAATTGCGCACAAAAACGGCGTACCGCTCATCGTTGACAACACGTTTGCAACGCCTGTGCTGTGCCGCCCAATTGAGTTCGGCGCGGATATCGTGACGCACTCGACAACAAAATATTTGGACGGCCATGCGGTGCAGGTCGGCGGGGTGATTGTTGACTCCGGTAAGTTCGACTGGACAGGCGGCAAATTCCCTGGCCTGACAGAGCCGGACGACTCGTACCACGGCGTCGTTTACACAAAAGATTTCGGCGAAAGTGCATATATTGTAAAAGCGCGCGTCCAGCTCATGCGTGACATGGGCACATGCCAGAGCGCGATGGGTGCATTTTTGATTAATCAGGGCATTGAAACGCTGCCTTTGCGTATGGAGCGTCACTGTAAAAACGCGGAAGCAGTCGCACAGTTTTTAGCGGCGCGTCCAGAGGTAGAAGCTGCGAGCTATCCTACGCTTGCCGGCGACCCATACCACGAGGCCGCGAAAAAATACCTGCCGGACGGGTGCAGCGGCGTAATCGCTTTTACATTGAAGGGCGGCCGGGAGGCCGGCGTACGCTTTATCGACAGCCTGAAAATGATATCACTCGTCGTTCACGTTGCCGATATTCGCACCTGCGTGCTTCACCCCGCCAGTTCGACGCACCGCCAGCTTTCCGACGAGCAGTTAGACGCGGCCGGTATCGCGCCGGGGCTGATTCGCCTCTCGGTCGGGCTCGAGCATATCGATGACATTTTAGCAGACCTCACGCAGGCGCTTGAAAACGCATAACAGTGAATTATGGCAATAAAAATCCCACGCAAATGCGTGGGATTTTTTATTAGTTTGAGAAATTATTAAAGTAGTTTTGTACCAGTACAATCGGCGTACCCTTGTCGCCGCTTCCGCTCGTCAGGTCGCACAGCGAGCCAATCAAGTCCGTCAGGCGGCGCGGCGTCGTCCCCTGCGAAGCCATATCGCCCTTTAAATCCGCGTCCTTTTCCTTAATCCTCTGGCGAATCGCCTCTGCCAGCGCGTCGCCCTCTAAGTCCGCAAAATCGTTATCCGCCAAATACTTGAGCTTTACCTCGTTCGGCAGCCCACACAGCCCCTCTGTGTAGCCCGCGCCCACGACAGGGTCGGCCAGCTCCCAAATCTTCCCCACCGGGTCTTTGAACGCGCCGTCGCCGTATACCATTGCTTCTACCTTCACGCCCGTGCGCGCCAAGATTTCCTTCTGGATATCCTGCGCGACCTCCTGCGCGTTTTTAGGAAACAGCTTTACGGTGTTTTCCGTCGCCTTGTTCGACCCAAGCAGGCCGTAGAGCGGGTTATAGCCGCTCCCGTTGATAGGCGCGTTTAAAATTTCATCAAGCGTATAGACCCGCTCGCCGCCGGCCGCAAGAATACGCCGCTTCGAGCGCGCCCGCGTATGAATGTCGCAGCAGAGAATATCTTTTGTATAGTCTACAATCGCTTCCGGGTGGTTGGCGAATATTACCTCCGCCTCCGCCCCTTCCTCTTCAATCAAGGATGCATAATAATCTACATAATCGACACCTGTGAAGGTGTGCTTCGCATTACCGAAATGCTTGCGGTATTGTGCTACGGACAATACATCCGTGTATGGGTTGACCCCGCTGCCGTCGAGCAAATCAAGGTCAAACAAGTGGTTGCCCACCTCATCGGAGGGATAGCTCAGCATTAGAACAACCTTTTTTGCGCCCTTTGCAATTCCGCGTAAGCAAATAGCAAACCGGTTCCGGCTCAAAATCGGAAATACAACGCCAACGGTCCCGCCGCCCAGCTTTTCTTTTACGTCTGCCGCAATATCCTCCGTTGTAACGTAGTTACCGTCCGCACGCGCTACAACCGCCTCCGTCACACAAACTACATCTCTGTCATGCAGCGTAAAACCGTCCGTCTCGGACGCCGTCAGCACGGAATCCGCTACGATTTTTACAATGTCATCCCCCTGCCGGATAATCGGGGCCTTGATTCCTCTTGAAATCGTACCTGCCATAATAAATCCCTCCTAATAAATGCCCGTTGTATAAGGCCGCCTGCTTTTATTCGTAACAACATATTATTTTACCAATAAAAACAGCCTCTTGTCAATACAAAATAATGTGCGCCCTTAAAAAACCTCCGTTTCTATCCGATATACGGCCGGACGGGCTGCCCGTTGGCAATCAGATAATCCTTGAGTTCCTTTACGTGATAATTACGCTCCATCTTCGGCGAATAGAGCATCGAGGAAATAATCCCCGCCGACGCACCCGTCTTAGAAAACACATCGAGCAGGTGTTCCGGCTTACCCGCGCCGCCCGACGCAATCACCGGAATGTTGACCGCGTCCGCGATTTGCTTCGTAATTTCTAAATCATAGCCCTGATGCGTGCCGTCATTATCAATCGAATTGACGCAAATTTCGCCCGCGCCGAGCGCCTCGCCCCGCTTGGCCCACTCGACCGCGTCCATCCCTGTGAACACGCGTGCGCCGTCAATCGCAATCTCGTACCCGCTCGGAATTTTTTCGTTTTTCTCCACCTTTTTGCACTGCATACTCAGCACGATGCACTGTCGTCCAAACGCGGCCGCGCCGTCATGAATAATCTGCGGGTTGCGCACAGCCATAGAGTCGATGCTGATCTTTTCCGCACCGGCCTTCAATACCTCGTACATATCGTTAAGGTTGCGGATACCGCCGCCAACCGTGAATGGGACAAAGACACGCTCCGCTACCATTTTCACTGTGTCGAGGTCAATCTTGCGTTTTTCCGCGCTCGCCAATATATCAAAAAAGATAATTTCGTCAATTTGGTCGGCGTAAATCCGCTCCGCGATCACGTCCGCCCGGTCAATATCTATATTATTTTGAAACTTATGCGCCTTTGTCACCATCTTGTCACGGATGTCAAAGCACGCAATCAGCCGTTTTGTCAGCATTGCTACCCCTCCCCTTAAATCTGTGTGAAATTTTTCAAAAGACGAAGCCCGACCTCGCCGCTCTTTTCGATGTGGAACTGTGCGGCGTATAGGTTGTCCTGCGCGACCATAGAGCAAAACGGCGTGCCGTATTCCGTTGTCGCGAGCACAATCGCCTCGTCCTTTGGCCGGATATGGTACGAGTTTACAAAATAGAAGTATTCCTCGTCCGCCAGCCCCTCCAAAATCGGCAGCCGCCGCATAAAGCGTGCACTGTTCCACCCGATTTGCGGCACGCGCACCGCCGCTTCGTCGAAACGTACCACATCGCCCTTCAGCCAGCCGAGGCACACTGCGCCGTCCTCCTCGCTCTTTTCAAACAGCACTTGCAGACCCACGCAGATGCCTAAAAATGGCTTCTTTTTGTCAAACACATACTCCTCCAGCACCGGAATCAGCCCCAGCTCCTTAAGCGAATCCATTGTCGCCCCTGCCGAGCCGACGCCGGGCAATATAATATGGCTGCACGCGCGCAGCGTGTCCGCCTCCGCCGTCAAAACCGATTCAATCTGTAAATGATCAAGCGCGTTTTTTACGCTCGGCCCGTTCCCTGCTTTATAATCAATCACTCCAACCATAGTTCCTGCCGCCTTTCCAAGTAGTTCTATCATTACAAGCAAATTTGAATCTATATTTATAGTCCGCGTGCCTGCCGCTCCCGCTCAATCAAAAACGCTTTCGCCCAATACTCCATCGTATCGTCGAGCGGCGCAAGCGCACCGTCGTATTTGTCCAAATATTTCTTTTTCAGCGCCGTTTCAATCAAATAGTCCGCCAACTCCGGATTTTTCGGTAAAACCGGACCATGTAAATACGTCGCAACTGTGTTTTTATAGACAACACCCTCATACGTTCCGCTTCCGTCGCTGCCATAGCCGAAGCTGACGCGTCCAAGCGGTGTGTGGTTTTTAATATCCGTCCGTCCGCCGTGGTTTTCAAAGCCGGCAAGTGTCACAGGCCGTCCACCCAATACCGCCTCCACAGCGATATTGCCGATTAGCCGCCCCTCGCCCGCCACTGTGTCAATGTCGAGTACGCCGAAACAGGGGATTTTCTTCCCCTCCGCCTCATAAAAATTACCCATTAGTTGGTATCCCGCACAAACAGCAAGCGTAACGCCGCCGTTTTCGACATATTCCTTCAGCGGCTTCGCGACAACGCTGCGGTACTGGCTCACTAAAAGCTGCTCCCGGTCGGAGCCACCGCCCAGCAGTACGATATCCGCGTCGGAAAAGTCGGGCACCTCCCCTTCGCACAGCGTTTTGACCCGCGTTTTCACGCCGCGCCAAAGGCACCGCTTTTCCAGCACGGCAATATTGCCCTTGTCGCCGTACAAATTCAGCAAATCGGGGTACAAGTGGTAAATTGTCAAAGAATACTCCACCTATCTCCCCTCCTTTGCAAGCTTATTCAGCGCGACATACGCCGGGTACATCGCTGTATAGTTCACAAGCGCATAACACAGGCCGCGCCCGCTGTCAAGCATATGCTCCAGCGCCGCCTCGGTCGTGTCGCAAACGGTAATCCGGCTTGTATCATAACCCGCGTACTTGAGCCGCAGATACATGTCATAGCGGCGCGTTCCAGTAAGCGTATAGCAGCCCGCACCCGCGCTGCGCAGCGTTTCAAAATCTACGTCCCAAATCCACGAGATGTCCTCGCCGTCCTGCGGGTTATCGTTTAAAATAAGCAGAATGTCTTTCTCGCGCGTATCGTTAATCACCGTCGTGACCGACTGGTTAAAGCCCGTCGGGTTCTTGGAAAGCAATAAATACACCGTCTTTTCGCCGATATCGAACCGGCTCATCCGCCCCGGCTCGGGCTTTTGCGCGCACAGCACACTCAAAATCGACTTGCTGTCAAGGCCAAGCACATCGAGCGCAGCATACGCCATCAACATATTATATACGTTATAGAGCCCCGTCACCTCCGACTCCGCGTGCGATACGAGTCCTCCCTTACAAACGTCGAAGTGCAGTATCCCATTTTCGATGCGGATGTGGTCCGCATCGTACGCGGCCTGCGGGTTTTTATAGCCGCATTTCGGACATTGGTATTGTCCAATCTGCCCATACAAATAATACGTATAGTCGAGCGGCGCGCCGCACTTTTGACAGTTGCTCCCGTCGCGGATTTCCTCGACCGCGCGCATATGCGGGTCGTTTTTCACCCCGTAGTAGAGCGCGCTACGCCCATCGCCAAACACAGAGGTCACCGGGTCGTCCGCATTTAAAATAAGCTTTGCATCCGGCGCCATGTCAAACGCCTTTTTTAAAAGCTGCGCCGTCAAATCAATCTCCCCATAGCGGTCGAGCTGGTCGCGGAACAGGTTCGTGACAACAATAATATCCGGCTTCGCCTGCGCAAATAAAAGCGGCAGATTCGCCTCGTCCGCCTCAATACATGCATAGTCGGCGCGCATCGTCCCAAACAGACCCGCCCCCTTACAAAACGCGGCGGCGATACCGTTTAGCATGTTTGCGCCTGCGTTGTTGCATACGGTTTTATAGCCCGCCTGCACAAGTGCGGCATTAATAAGATTGTTTGTCGTCGTTTTGCCATTTGTGCCGCATACAACAATGATTCCCTTTTTCACCTTTGCGGCGAGCAGGGCAATCACCTGCGGGCACAGCGCGCGCGCATACTTGCCCGGCGTTGCCGAGCCGCGCGAGCCCGTGATACGGCAAAATAATAAAATAAGCTTTGCCGCAATGACGGCAAATATAAGCCTGATGCGGTCCATCAATAAAAAATTCCTTTCATATAAAAATTTGAAATTCTGTTTAGTATATACTATTAATATAAAGATGCGCTAATAATGCAGCACAAACCCGAAGAAGACATGATGCGGCTATGCCGCAGGAGGCGTGGTGCGCCGACAGCGGTTTCTTCCAAGCGCAAGAACTCCATTCTTGCGTATTTATGCCATAAGCCATTGAACAAGCCTGAAAAAGGTGCGTTCCCGCCATTGCGGGAGGAGGAGCCTCGCTCCGACAGCAACTTTTTGAAAGCGCAAAGACTTTGTCTTTGCGTATTATACCATAGCACGGTACAAATTACAAGAAACCGACAGTTTTTCAGCCGAATTAATTCATATTTTCTATCAATTTAATATTGCAAGGCGGCGGCCAAAATGGTATACTGTTAAATAGGTTTTTATGTCTATTTACAATAAATGGGCGAAATAACTGCTGATTGCTTTGATTTTCACGCTTAGGAGTTGAAATACATGAGTACAAAATACATATTTGTCACGGGCGGCGTCGTTTCCTCGCTTGGAAAGGGAATCACGGCGGCGTGTCTTGCACGGCTTTTGAAAAACCGCGGCCTTTCGGTCACGATTCAGAAGTTTGACCCGTATTTAAACGTTGACCCGGGCACGATGAGCCCGTACCAGCACGGAGAGGTGTTTGTCACCGATTCCGGCGCGGAAACGGACCTCGACCTCGGCCACTACGAACGTTTTACGGACGGGGAGTTTACCAACCTGAACAACATTACGCAGGGGCAGGTCTACCTTTCGCTGCTGAACATGCAGTTTGACGCGCACATCAAAAAGACCTTGCAGGTTATCCCCGACGTGACGAACAAAATCAAACAGGGCATGTACGACCTTGCAAAAGAGCGGAACCCGGATATTCTGATTGCGGAAATCGGCGGCACGGTCGGCGATATTGAAAGCGTCCCGTTTTTGGAGGCCATCCGGCAAATGCAAATCGAGCAGGGGCCGCAAAACTGCATTTTTATGCACGTTGTGCTCGTGCCCGGCATTTCGACCGGGGAGCTTAAGACCAAACCGGCCCAGCACAGCGTAACCAAGCTGCGCCAGCTTGGTATCAATCCTGACTTCCTGATCGCCCGCACCGAGGACGGGATTACGGAAGAACTCAAGGACAAGTTAGCGGTATTTTGCAGCGTGAAGCGCGAGCATGTCATTGACAACTCAAACGCAAGCTCCATCTATGAGGTGCCGCTTCTGCTGCATAAGGAAAATCTTGACGCGCTCGTATGCGAGCGGCTCGGCCTCAAAACGGACGAGCCGGATATGTCGGAGTGGGAAAAGATTGTATATAATCTCAAAAACCCCCAGCAGGACGTCCATATCACTGTTGTCGGCAAGTACACCGAACAGCAGGACGCATATATCAGTATCACGGAGTCGTTTATCCATGCCGGGATCGCCCACCGTGCAAAAGTGCACCTGCATTGGGTGAGCGCGGAGGACTTAACGGAAAAGAATGTAAAAGAAAAAATCGGGCAGACGAGCGGTATCCTTGTTCCGGGCGGCTTTGGCAGCCGCGGCATCGAGGGGAAAATCACCGCGGTCAAGTACGCGCGTGAAAACAAAATCCCCTTCTTTGGCATTTGCCTTGGCATGCAGATGGCAGTCGTGGAGTACGCGCGCAACGTGCTCGGGCTCAAGGGCGCGCATACGAGCGAAGTGGACGCGGATTCGCCTTATAAAGTCATCGACCTCATGCCCGAGCAGCGCGGCATCAACCAGCTCGGCGGCACCATGCGCCTCGGCGCGTACGCCTGCCGCTTAAACGAAGGCACGTTTGCTTATAAAGCATATGGCAAGGCGGACATCAGCGAACGCCACCGCCACCGCTACGAATTCAACAACGAATTTTTGGACAAATTCACGCAGGGCGGCATGGTGGTCGGCGGCGTCAACCCGGAGCGTAACCTGGTCGAAATTGTGGAGCTTCCGGGCCACCCGTGGTTCTGCGCGGTGCAGTTCCACCCGGAGTTCAAGTCGCGGCCCGACCGGGCGCATCCGCTGTTTCGTGACTTTGTCGGCGCGGCGCTTGCCTACGAGCACGGCGAAACGAAATAGCAGACAACACGCCTGCGGGCATTTTCTTGCCCGCAGTTGTTTCTTTCTGATACAAAATCTGATATAACCTCGCTAAGACGTCCCCCGCCTCTATAGGCGGTGGGCTTTGCTTCATGGAGTAGGCAGCGGGCATATATCCCGCTTCGCGAGGCCTATCGCCGTTAACGTGACATTTGCTCCTGTGGAGCAAATGTTCTCAATAAAATCTTGTTATAAAGGAAGGGTTCTATGAAGGACATATACGAAAGCCCATTTAACCTGCGCTACGCCAGCAGGGAAATGCTCTATCTCTTTTCCCCGGACAAGCGGTATTCCACCTGGCGCAAGCTGTGGGTTGCACTTGCTCAAGCGGAGCACGAGCTCGGCCTGCCGGTAAGCGAGGCGCAAATCAAGGAGCTTCAGGCGCACATCGACGACATTGATTACGAGGTCGTAGCCGCAAAGGAAAAGGAAATCCGCCACGACGTGATGGCGCATGTGTACGCCTACGGTGTAAAGTGTCCGAACGCAAAGGGGATTATTCACCTCGGCGCAACGTCATGCTACGTGACCGATAACGCCGATATCATCATTCTGCGTGAGGCTCTGCAGCTCATCCGGCAAAAAATTCTTCTCGTGATGGAAAAGCTGTCAGAGTTTGCGCTCGAGTATAAGGCTCTGCCGACGCTCGGTTTCACGCACTTTCAGCCTGCACAGCCTGTAACCGTGGGCAAACGCGCGTGCCTCTGGCTGCACGACTTGCTTTTGGACTTGCAGGACGTGGACTATGTGATTGGGAGCCTGAAGCTGCTGGGCAGCAAGGGCACAACCGGCACGCAGGCAAGCTTTTTGAGCCTGTTTGAGGGCGACCACGAAAAGGTTAAAATGCTTGACCGCAAAATTGCGGAGAAGATGGGCTTTGACGACGTATATCCCGTATCGGGCCAGACGTATTCGAGAAAGCTCGACTCACGCATACTGTCCGTCCTGTCCGGCATTGCGCAAAGCGCGTCAAAATGCGCCAACGACATCCGCCTCTTGCAGGGGCTTGGCGAGCTGGAGGAACCGTTTGAAAAGAAACAGGTCGGCTCGTCGGCTATGGCGTACAAACGCAATCCCATGCGGTGCGAGCGGATGACCTCTCTGGCACGCAATGTAATTGCCATGACGGTAAACCCCGCCATGACGGAGTCAACGCAGTGGCTCGAGCGGACGCTCGACGACTCGGCGAACCGCCGTATTTCGCTTTCGGAGGCGTTTTTGTCTGCCGACGCGGTGCTCGGCATCTTTGCCAACGTGACGGACGGCCTTGTCGTATATCCAAAGGTGATTGAAAAGCGTTTGATGGAGAACCTGCCCTTTATGGCGACGGAGAATATTATGATGGAAGCAGTCAAGCGCGGCGGTAACCGGCAGGAGCTGCACGAAAAAATCCGCGAATACTCCATGCAGGTGACGCGGGAGGTCAAGCTCGAGGGCAAGCCGAACACGCTGATTGCAAAGATGGCGGCGGACCCGGCGTTTATGATGAACGAAGACGAGCTAAACTCGCTGCTTGAGCCGTCGAAGTATATTGGCCGCTCGAAAGAGCAGGTTGAGGAATTTATCGAAGGATATATTGCCCCGCTGCTCGCCGGCAAGGATTTTTCCGGCGTGAATGTGGAGCTGAACGTATAAAATAAATTCTTTCAGTCCGGGAGTTTGGGCATTTAGCAGCCGTCAAGCTACCGGGGTGATTGGAAAGGGATGAATAATAGAGATGGAAAAAATCATTGCACTCGACTTCGGCGGACAGTACAGCCAGCTTATTGCGCGGCGCGTGCGTGAGTCGGGCGTATACTGCGAGCTTTTGCCGAACTTTACCGATATTGAAAAACTCAAGGACCCGGAAATCAAGGGAATTATCCTCACGGGCGGGCCGTCGAGCGTTTATGCGGAAAATGCGCCGCTCTGTAACATGGAAGTGTTTGAACTCGGCGTACCAGTGCTCGGCATTTGCTACGGTGCGCAGCTTCTGGCACAGCACTTCGGCGGCGAGGTCGGGAGTCTCGGCGTGGCGGAGTATGGCGGCGTGACAATGGACGCGGATGTGACAAGTCCGCTCTTTGACGGTGTTGCAAAGACGACGACCGTGTGGATGAACCATAACGATTCGGTTAAGAAGCTTCCGGACGGTTTTATCGGACTGGCAAGCACGAAAAACTGCCCCTATGCGGCGCTGAGCAATGCGGATAAGGGACTGTACGGCATCCAGTTCCATCCCGAGGTACGCCACAGTGAGTGCGGCTTTGCCGTGCTGAAGAATTTTGTACACAAAATCTGTGGCTGCAAGGGCGACTGGTCCATGGCCAACTTAGAGGAAGAGCAGATTAAGCTCATCCGCGAGCAGGTCGGGACGAGCAATGTCGTGAGTGGACTGTCCGGCGGCGTGGATTCCGCCGTTGCGTCCGTGCTGGTGCATAAGGCGATCGGCAAGCAATTGACGTGTATTTTTGTCGACCATGGGCTTCTGCGCGAGGGCGAAGCGCAGGAGGTGCTCGACGTATACCAGAAGGGCTTCGGCATGAACCTCGTGTTTGTAGACGCGCGGGAGCGTTTCCTGAAGAAATTGGAGGGCGTGTCCGACCCAGAGCGCAAGCGCAAAATCATTGGCGAAGAATTTATCCGCGTGTTTGAAGAAGAAGCGAGCAAGGTCGACGCGGCGGACTTTTTAGTACAGGGTACGATATATCCGGACGTAATCGAGAGCGGCGGCAGCGCGAATGCGGCGGTCATCAAGAGCCACCACAATGTGGGCGGACTGCCGGAGGATACGCGCTTTAAGGCGATTATCGAGCCGCTCCGCAGCCTGTTTAAAGATGAGGTGCGCGCGCTTGGGACGCAGATGGGGATTCCGGACGAGCAGGTGTGGCGTCAACCCTTCCCCGGCCCCGGTCTTGCCATTCGCGTACTCGGTGATATTACAGAAGAAAAGCTTGAAATCGTGCGCAAAAGCGATTTGATTCTGCGCCAGGAGGTTGCAGCGGCAGGGCTGACACGCGATATTTGGCAGTATTTTACCGTATTTACGCCCCTGCGTACTGTCGGCGTTATGGGTGATGACCGCACGTACGACCACGTTGTTGCGGTGCGTGCGGTAACGAGCGACGACGCGATGACGGTCGATTTTGCTAAAATTCCGTATGATGTGCTTGGGAAAATCTCCAACCGCATTATAAACGAGGTCAAGGGCGTAAACCGCGTTGTGTATGATATTACGAGCAAGCCGCCGGGAACAATTGAGTGGGAGTAACATTTATTTTGTTTTTAATCCTCAAAAACCGCATAAAACAGCGGCTTTTGAGGATTTTTTGTTTTTAATGGCTACAAAGTGACTACATCTGCCGCGGTTTTGTTCATACTTAAATGTCCCTTGCTTTTATTCGCATTTCCGTATATAATAGAGATATAAATTGCGGAGGTTTGTATGAACTATTTAAGTGTTACTCAAACAGCGGAAAAATGGGATATGACTCCAAGACGAGTACAAGTGCTTTGCAACGAAGGTCGTATAGCGGGTGCTCAGCGCGTAGGCAATGTGTGGACAATTCCCGAAAACGCTGAAAAACCAGAGGATGCAAGAAAAAAAGTAATAAATAAAAATAAGCATGTTAATGCTAACATTTCCATTCAGCGGGTGTGGGCTATGCCAAACAAAAATACGTTTGACATTAAGCCTATAAACAATTTAATAAAAGAAGAGTTGACCGATGGGTTATGGATTGACCCATTTGCAAATCAAAACAAACTTGCAACCATTACAAATGACCTTAGTTTAGAATTTGACACAGACTATCATATGGACGCCTTAGATTTTATGAAACTGTTTGACAGCGATTCCGTCGATGGCGTTTTATATGATCCGCCATACTCACCAAGGCAAGTTAGCGAATGCTATAATAATGTCGGCTACAATGTGACGTGGGACACCACGAAAGCCTCTTTTTGGGGGAACCATAAGCGTGAAATATCCCGTATTGTCAAGATAGGCGGAAAAGTAATCACATTTGGTTGGAATAGTGGTGGCATCGGATATAAGTACGGCTTTGAAATAGAAAGAATTCTGCTTGTTCCTCACGGTGGGTGGCATAATGATACGATTTGTACGGTTGAACTTAAAACTCACGAAGGAGAGTTGCCCAAGCTCAAAGGGGACACTGTTGATATGATTCAGAAAACTTCAAGCAAAACTGCTCTAACTCAAAACGATAGAAAGTTGATATCAGCTTTGTCCTCTTTGCCAGATGATTACTGGGACTTCAAGGATGATGATGTTAGAGAGTATACACACGGAATCCACAACTATCCTGCAATGATGGTTTGCCCTATTAGCCGCAATATAATAAAATTGGTGAAAGATGTCCAGAATGTAGAGACAATTTTTGATCCTTTCATGGGTTCAGGAACTGTATTAGTCGAGGGAATGCTTGCTGGGATAAACAACATTTACGGGAATGATATAAATCCGCTGGCTTTGTATTTAAGTAAAGTGAAAACCACTCGTTTAGATATCACACAATTACAACAATTATCACAATCGTTATATCACCGGATAGAGGATGCTTATAAACAATTTTCGCTTCAAATTAATGGTGCGGATGAAATAATGCGATGTGTTTATAATTTGGATTTGACCGCTAAAAATGGCTGGGGTGCTGATGCGCCGAAGTATCTACAAAAATACGTCCAAGATAAGTATATAAATGTTGAAATACCGAATTTTAAGAATATCGGATACTGGTTTAAACCCCGTGTGATTTTGCTATTATCTTTAATAAAAAAAGAGATAAATAAGATTTCCAATCAGGATATACGAGATTTCATATTTGTTGCATTTAGCGAAACAATACGATTCGTTTCAAACAGACGAAACGGTGAATTTAAAATGTTTCGTATGCCGGCAAATAAGGTTGATAAATTCGAGCCGGATGTCATTCAAGAATTTACAACTATTTTAAATCGTAATATTGAAAAAATGAACGCTTTTGATGAGGCTTGTTCTGATATTGGATGTAGCTCGACGGTTTCAATATTCAACAATAATGCATCATCACTAGTGGATATTCCCAACAATTCAGTAGACTTACTTATAACTTCTCCACCTTATGGAGACAGCAGAACAACCGTAGCGTACGGCGAATACAGCAGATTGTCACTACAATGGTTAGGTCTTTTTGATTTGTCCGAGAAAGAAATTATGGGCATAGATAAAACATTAATGGGCGGTAATAAGTACAGAAATGGTTTTGAATTTACTGTGCCAAGTGTCACCTTAAGAGCATCACTTGAACGAATTAAGTATGTTTATATCCATCTATATGGATATCTATATATTTTTTATCTTGAATTAAATAATTCTATTGCTACAATATCTAATAAAACCAAGTCCTGACGAAATC
>URQR01000034.1 GCA_900550065.1 uncultured Eubacteriales bacterium
GTGCGTGTTCACATCGCCGCCAAACTCCGTCGTACAGCCGCAAAACGCCTTCGTCTTTGTCGACAGCTCCGCGTGTACCTCTAATCCGATGATAACCTCATAATCTTTATAATCCATTTCCCGCGCCCTCCTTTACAAGCTCGGCCTTACGCCGGAAAAGCCCGCGTATTTTTCGTACGCGTACGCCGCTTTTAAGATCGTCTTTTCCGCAAACGAATCGCCGATCAGCTGCAGCCCGACGGGCAGGTTGTTTTTGTCAAAGCCGCACGGCAGAGAAATCGCCGGAAGGCCCGCAATATTAATCGATACTGTGCAGATATCCGCCAAATACATCTGCATCGGGTCGGTTGTCTTTTCCCCGATTTTAAACGATGTAATCGGCGACGTGGGCGTCAAAATCACATCATATTTTGCAAACGCCTGGTCAAAGTCGTTCTTGATAATCGTGCGCACTTGCTGCGCTTTTTTATAATATGCGTCATAATACCCCGACGAAAGCGCGTACGTGCCGAGCATGATGCGGCGCTTTACCTCGCTGCCGAAGCCCTCCGAGCGCGTCTTTTTATACATATCGAGCAAATCCTCAAACCCTTCTGCGCGGAAGCCGTACTTCACGCCGTCGTAGCGCGCAAGGTTCGAGCTCGCCTCCGCCGAAGAGATGATATAATACGCTGGCAGCGCATACTGCGACATACTCATCTTAAAATATTTCACCGTTGCGCCGAGGCTTTCGTATAATTTTATCGCCTCTAAAATCCGCTTTTTAACGTCTTCGTCGATCCCCTCGCCGAGATACTCCTCCGGTACGCCGATGCGCAGCCCTGTAACATCCTCACACAGCCCGGCCGTGTAGTCCGTTTCCGGTACGTTTAAAGACGTTGAATCCATCTCGTCGTGCCCGGCAATCAAATTCAGCACCAGCGCCGCGTCGGTCACATCCTTCGTGAGCGGGCCAATCTGGTCGAGTGAGGACGCAAACGCCACAAGCCCGAAGCGCGACACTAAGCCATATGTAGGCTTTAAGCCCACAACGCCGCAAAACGACGCCGGCTGGCGAATTGAGCCGCCCGTGTCAGAACCGAGCGTATACATCGCTAAATCCGCGCTCACCGCCGCCGCGCTCCCGCCCGAGCTACCGCCCGGTACGCGCGTCAGGTCATAGGGGTTCTTCGTCTTTTTAAAGTACGAGTTCTCCGTCGAAGAACCCATCGCAAATTCGTCCATATTGAGCTTACCGAGCATCGGTGCGCCCGCTGCCTTTACCCTCTTTGCGACAAACGCATCATACGGCGGCACAAAATTTTCAAGCATCTTAGAGGCACATGTCGTCGTAATATCCTTTGTACAGATGTTGTCTTTAATCGCCATCGGTACGCCCTCAAGCGGAGCGAGCGCCTCGCCCTTTGCGATTTTCTCATCTACGGCCTTCGCTGTTTCCATTGCGTAGTCAAATGTGTTTGTAATATAGCTTTCTACCTGCTTGTCCACGGTTTCAATCCGCCCGATTACCGCGCGTGTCAATTCCTGCGAGGTCACTTCCTTTTTCGCGAGCAGGTCCATCGACTCATGTGCAGTCAATTTATATAACTCCATTTGTTTGACCATACCTTTCTGTTAGTTTTTGATTCGAAATTTCCTACTCAACAATACGCGGCACCGTATAGCAGCCCGCCTGCTTCGACGGCGCGTTTTTCAAAAGCTCGTCGCGGTCATACGACTCCTTTACCTTGTCGGAACGCAGTACATTTTCCACCTTGATTGCGTGGTTCGTCGGCTCAATCCCCGCTGTGTCAATCTCGCTCAGCGTGTCGGCAAACGTGATGATATCCGCCATCTGTGCGCGCAGCGTTTCCGCCTCTTCCTCCGTCACGTTTAACCGCGCGAGGTTAGCAACATATTTTACATCCTCCGTTGTAATTTTCAACAAAATCCCCTCCCGCTTTGTATTTCATTTTCACTCATAAAAAATATTATACCTGATTTACCACAAATTTTCAAGTGATGTCCGCCATTTGCTTAAATTTTTCTTCATCTATTACCGCAACGCCGAGCGCATTCGCTTTATCGAGCTTGCTGCCCGCCTCCTCACCGGCTAACACAAAGTCCGTTTTTTTCGACACCGAGCCCGATACCTTTCCGCCGAAGCGCTCGATGATTTCCTTCGCCTCCTCGCGCTTATAGGTCGGCAGCGTCCCGGTCAGCACAAACGTTTTCCCCGCAAAGCGCAAATCCGTTTCCGGCTGCTCGTGCGCGGTAAAGTTCACGCCCGCACCGCGCAGCTTCTCAATTGACGCAAGATTTTTCGGGTCGGCAAAAAACGCCAAAATACTGTCCGCCATAATTTCGCCGATTTCGTCAACCGCGACAAGCTCCTCCTTCGTCGCATGCATCAACTTGTCGAGTGAGCCGAACCGCTTCGCCAAAAGCTTGCCCGCACGTTCGCCCACATGACGGATACCGAGCGCGTAAATGAGCCGGCTTACGTCGTTTTGTTTTGTCACTTCAATCGCGCGCAAAAGATTGTCCGCCGACTTTTCGCCCATTTTGTCCATCTGTGCGACTTCCTCCGCGTCTAAATAGTAAATGTCCGCCGCATGTGAAATCAGTTCCCGCGCAAGCATCTGCTCAATGATAGACGGGCCGAGCCCTTCGACATTCATCGCATTGCGCGACACAAAATGCTCGATATGACGCTGCAGCTGCGCCGGGCAGTCAAGCCCTGTGCATCGGTGCGCCGCCTCGCCCTCCTCCCGTACAACGTCGCTGCCGCACACCGGGCAGTGCGCCGGCATGGTAAATTCGCGCTCGCTGCCATCGCGCTCATTTGCCAGCACCTTCACTACCTCAGGAATAATATCGCCCGCCTTTTGAATGAGTACACTGTCGCCGATTTTGATATCTTTTTGTACAATGTTGTCGATATTGTGCAGCGTTGCACGCGATACCGTGCTGCCCGCAACCAGTACAGGCTCTAACTCCGCCGCCGGCGTCAGCACGCCCGTACGCCCGACCTGTACCGTAATATCCGTAATCTTCGTCTTTTTCTGCTCAGGCGGAAATTTAAACGCAACCGCCCACTTCGGCGCTTTCGACGTAGAGCCCATGCTCTCGCGCTTTGCAATATCATCGACCTTGATGACTGCGCCGTCAATCTCATACGGCAGCGCCAGACGCTTCTCACCAATTTTTTTTACCTGTGCAAATGCAGCCTCGATACCGGAACATACGGCGTTGTCAATCACCTTAAAGCCCAGCCGCCGCAGCAGGTCAAGCGACTCGGAATGGGTTTTGTAGCTGATACCCTCCGCCTGCTGAATGTTGAATACAAAAATATCGAGTCCGCGCTGCGCCGCGATTTTCGGGTCGAGCTGACGCAGAGAGCCGGCCGCCGCATTACGCGGATTGGCAAATGTGCTTTGCTCTTCTTCCTCCCGCTTTTTATTGAGCGCGGCAAACCGCTTTTTCGACATAAATACCTCGCCGCGCACCTCCAAAAACGGAACAGCCTCCTTTAATACAAGCGGCACAGCGCCAATCGTGCGCAGGTTTTGCGTCACGTTTTCGCCCACGATACCGTCGCCGCGCGTACTGCCGCGCACGAATACGCCGTTCTCGTACTCGAGCGACACGCTCAGCCCGTCGATTTTCGGCTCGACAGTATAGCCGACCGTCTCCCCCAGCGCGGCGCTTACCCGCTCGCCGAACGCCGTTACCTCATCTTCGTCAAACGCATCCTGTAAGCTCTCCATTGCCACCGCGTGGCGTACTTCCTCAAAGCCCTCCGCGACTGCGCCGCCGACCCGCTTCGTCGGCGAATTTGGGTCCGCAAACTCAGGGTGCGCCATCTCGAGCCCCGCGAGCTCGCGCAAAAGCATATCGTATTCATAATCGCTCACCATCGGCGCGTCGAGCACATAGTACGCGTGTGCATATTCGCTCAGCGCCGCGGTCAGCGCCTGAATCCGTTCTTTGTCTGTATCCTTTGGCAAAACGCCGCCTCCTTCTGCTGTATCAATTATCAGGTCTGCTATAATCCTATCAGTATAATCTTTACCAAATTACCGATATTTTATCATAGATTTACTGAAACCGAAGAAGGCACGGTGCGGCATTCGCCGCAGGAGGGGCGCCGCCCCGACAATGACTTCTTCCAATGTCTCAAAATCATCGATTTTGAGACTATTTTATCATCAAATCCGTCCAATGTAAAGCACAGAAATTTTCGCCGAAAAAAGGAAAAGTTTGTGATATTTTATTTGTTTTTATTTGACATTCATGTGCGGGTAAGCGTATAATGAATATGGATGCGGCTTTTTCGCGCCGATTATAAAATTTGGATAAGGAGGTTATCTTAACAATGGATGCTGATCCGTATGTCAGTAGAAACACTGTAAAACTGAATTGTCTTGCGATAGCCTTTTTATCTGCGACAGCGTTTACCCGCTTTGGTCTGCTGTTTAACCTGTAACAGGCCTGTGGTGTCTCAAAAGGCTTTTATTATCGTGAGATGATTTTGAATCTTTTGAGGAAGCAGGTGAAACAATGCTCAATATTTACCGTACAGACGACAAGCAGGTGAACGTAATCAGCGGCTTTGAGCCAGACTGCTGGATTCATCTTGTATCCCCGACGAGCCAGGAGTTGTCGTGGGTGATGGAACAGACGGGCGTAGAGGCGGATTTTCTGCGCGCGCCGCTCGATGAAGAGGAGCGTTCGCGTATTGAAACGGAAAATGCGCAGACTTTGATTCTGGTCGACACGCCATTTGTAGAGACGGACGATGACGGCGAAGAGTACGTCACAATACCAATGGGTATTATTTTATTGGAAGACTGTATCATAACCGTATGCTTAAAGGATGCGCCGCTGTTAAAAGAGTTTTCCAAGGGGCGTGTACGCGGCTTTTCGTCAAAAAAGCGCAACCGCTTTATTTTACAGGTGCTATACCGCAATGCGGCACGGTTTTTGTACTATCTGCGCCGCATTGACAAAAAAAGCAACGACGTGGAGGACGAGCTCCACAAATCTATGAAAAACAAAGAATTGATTACTATGCTGAAACTCGAAAAATCGCTGGTGTATTTTTCGACTTCGCTGAAGGGCAACGAGGCCGTGCTGGAACGGCTTTTGCGTATGAGCTTTATCCGCCAGTACCCCGACGACACCGATCTGCTCGAGGATGTTATTATTGAGAACAAGCAGGCGATTGAAATGTGTACGATTTACCGCGACATTTTGTCCGGTACGATGGACGCATTTGCATCGGTGATTTCTAATAACTTAAATATAGTGATGAAGGTGCTGACCCTCATTACGATTATTTTGACGATTCCAACAATTGTGGCAAGTTTATGGGGCATGAATGTAGCAGGACTACCCTTTACGAACAATCCGTTCGGCTTTTGGATTGTACTTAGCATTAGTATTGTCCTGTCGGGCGTAACGGCTTTCATTATGAAAAAGAAAAAGATGTTTTAACTGTAAATTTTTTGTGAAATTTTTGTCGAACCCTATTGACAGATATAGTGCAATGTTGTATACTGCATTCACAACACCTACTACATGTTGTGAATATAAATTTATGATATCGAAACAAGGAGGGTTTTACATGAAAAAATTTGTTTGTAGTGTATGCGGTTACGTTCACGAGGGCGATACGCCTCCGGCACAGTGTCCGGTATGTAAGGCGCCTGCTGAGAAATTTAAAGAGCAGGCCGGCGATTTGACGTGGGCGGCAGAGCATGTAATCGGCGTTGCAAAAGGCGTCAGTGAGGACATCATTAAGGATTTGCGCGCAAACTTTGAGGGTGAGTGCACAGAGGTTGGTATGTATCTGGCGATGGCGCGTGTAGCGCACCGCGAAGGATATCCGGAAGTTGGCCTTTACTACGAAAAGGCGGCGTATGAGGAAGCGGAGCACGCGGCTAAATTTGCGGAGCTGCTCGGCGAGGTTGTGACCGATTCGACGAAGAAGAATTTAGAGCTGCGCGTTGCTGCGGAAAACGGCGCAACGGCGGGTAAGGTTGACCTTGCAAAACGCGCAAAGGCGGCGGACCTCGACGCAATTCATGACACCGTGCACGAGATGGCGCGTGACGAAGCACGTCACGGCAAAGCATTCCAGGGCCTTTTGAATCGTTATTTTAAATAATTAATTACATACTCCCCACACAAAAAAAGTACCCATGGCATTGCCATGGGTACTTTTTTATAACTTCTCCCGCCCCTCTACAGGCTCGCACTCACTACTTCACTATACTTCACTTTTACTTTCCCGTCTTCCTTATACACTACGTATGCGCGTCCAAACCACACCTCGCCCGCGCTTACGCCCGCTTTTCGTACGGTACTCTGTCCCTTCGCCTCTGTCGACAATGCTGCTGTCTTAATGACCCCCGCACTATCCAAGTCAAACTCCATCCCCTGACTCAGAAGCAGGCCCGTTTCTACGATTTCCCACGTTTCCGGCAGGTCCCTCTCCGCAAAGAACGCCAGCCGTCCATTTTCTATCGCTTCTGCACTTGCCACCAAAATCGGCGTACGTGTAACTGCTGCGCCTTCCTCTACATACACAGCCGTTACAGTTGCATCCCCCGCGGCATAGAACGTATACGTTTCATCAAAGCTTACAACCGCACCGTTCTTCGTCCAATGAGAGAACTTCTGGCCCGCGGCAGCCGCGTCCGCTACCGCTATTACTACATCATTGTAACGGTATGCGCCGCTGCCGGAACCGTTCACTACTGTGACCTCATACGTTTTCGAATCCTTAACATATCCCGCGACGAAAACAGTGTCCTTGCTCAATTCTACTCTGTCCCCTGTCGCAAATTTCTGCGGTACGCCGTCTCTGAGCCAGCCGGAGAAGGTGTATCCCATTACGAACGGTGTATCCGGCACAATAACCGCGCCGTCCGTGTAGCCGCTCTGGATGATCTGACCGTTGCGCCCGTTTTTAAACGCCGCAAGCATCTGGCCCTCCATATTGCCGAACACCGCCGTCAGCTGTGTCGCGCTGCCGACAGCAAAGCTGTATACCGCCTGTTCGCTTACAATGCGGCCCGTATCCATACGAACCCAATACATAAATTTCGCGTTTCCGGTCGGGTTTGCCACTGCCGTAACGGCGCTGCCCTGCGCAAGCGTCTTTGTGCTGCCCGCGCCAAGCTCGGCCGAGCCGTCCGGGCCAGTGTAGCCAATCGTGCCCGCGCCAATTGCTGCAAATGCAACTTCGTAGCTTGGTACATCCGGATCAGGCGGCGTTACGCCTCCGCCCGCGGTCGTAAACGCGACTACATTGGCGGCGCTGTTGCCCGCAACATCCTTGACATTTTCGCCAAATAGAATGGTGTAGGTCTTGTTCGCTTCAAGCGCATTTGCGAAGCTGATGGTTACACGTGAAGGATCCAGCGCATTGTAGGAAACGGCGCTGATTTCGACCGGAGTACCGGAAGCATCCTGAACCGTAATGTTTTCCTTTTTGAGAGTAGAAATTGCAATATCGTGGTTGAGGCTGACCGAAACCGGGGCGTCAACCGGGACGTCGGAGTTTTTATCCATACTTAAAAGGAAATCAGTTGTGGTGTAGACCTTCATGTTGTCGAGAAGAGGAAGCTTGTTCTCATTTTTCGGGCTGCTTCTGTAAACCAAGTATTTCCCGCTCCCGAGCGCGCCTGTTAAATCACATGTTAGTGCGGCGCTTTCGTAGTAGTCCTGCTCCAATAGTCCCCCGCTCAAGAAAAGTTGAACCGTGCTATTCGCCGGATTCTCCGAATCAACCACTACCTTAACGGTATAATGTACCCATTCATTTTCCAGCATATGAATATCCGTCATATGCTTACCGGCAACGAAAATCCGTCCGTCTTTGCTGGCGGCATTATTCAGCTTTATCAGCTGAGGCGCCTTTGTGTTTCGCTGCATAATATCAAAGTCAGCAGAGCTCAGCTCCGGAATCAAGAGATTGCCGGTGATATAATACGTCGTATCCTCTGCCGGAAGCGTTGACCGGAACTGCAAATAATCCCCCTTATTGAACCGCGCAACAAGATTATTTTCATCCTTCGGGTCGGCGGCTACCATACCCGACGCAACACTGTAACGGTGCGAAGTAACAGAATTTGAATTTGTAATTACCTTATCGCCCGCTTTGTACTCCGACGTGAGAAACGGCTCGTTGAGCGAGAACACATCGTCCTGCGGAATACGAAGCACAACGCTGACCGTCTTTGTATCGCTGACAATATCCTTGTCCTTCACCTTTGCATAGACCGTATACGTGCCGACTTTATCCTCCGGCATAAAGGTAAAGGATGCCCCCGTTGTACTCTGCTTCACGCCGTCTAAATACCATTCAACAGTGTTCATATCAACATATTCCGCCGGGGTTGTCTGCGCTGTAAAGGTGACTGCTGTAATATTGCCAACCGTCTGGCTAATGTTTATCGGCGTATCGAGTGTGAGCGCAGTAATTGGTACAATTGGGTGCGCCTCCACTTCAATCGTCCTGACCTCAGAGGTCACGCCGGTGCCCATAGCCTTTGCATACACGCGATACGTTTTACCGCACTCTGCGGGCGTATAGCGAAACGTCGTCCCCGCCGCACTCTGCAATTCGTCATTCACATACCATCTAATTGAACTGATATCAATGTTGCTTGCCGGAGCAGGCGCAACTGTAAACTCCACAGGCTCCATTGCGTCATAGTTTTGGCTTAAATTGTCAGGCGTATTAATTGTAAGACTTTCAATCGGATCAAAGTTGGGATTGTTGACTGTAAACGAAATCGTATTCGCCGCACTCTGACCAATCACGTCTTTTACAGTATCCTTCAGCGCCAGCGTATAACTCCCGTTTGGCAGAGTGGACACTGTTTTAATTTTGATTTCTTCACCCTCTGCTATGGCTGATTCAGCTCTACAGCCTGACCGGAAGCATTTTTCAGCGCAACGCTGCCGCTATTGACAGTTGTCATATCAATATCGTGATTTGCTTTCACCGTAATACCCGCTATGGTATTGATGTTTTCCGTCTCCGGCATACGGATAGAAAAACTGCCCGCGCTATAAATTTTGATATCGTCAATATAAGCGATGTTGCCCTCCCCGTTCGTCATGCTTCCTTTGTGCAGAATACGGGCGTCGAGCCGCGCCATATCGGTTTTGACATTGCTTGCCGTGTACCCGCTCGCCGTAACGACAGCCGCCTTTTCGCCGCTTGCCGTCCGAGCGCCGTCGCCGTAGAAATAACCGGTGACGCTGTAGCGGTTTGTGTCGGGCTTAATTACAAAAATATAATTCACCCATTCGTTTTCGGCATATTTTGCACCTGCAACAGTGGAGGAACCGATTACGAGATCCCCGTTTGCCGCAAATTTAGCAGCGACAATTCCATCTGTGCCGTTTCCTCGTACAATAACCTCTGTAAAGGAGCCGGAAGAAAAATTCGGGTTAAGATATCTTCCCTTAACGATAACCGGCTCAGTATTGATACCGCCGAGGTAGCGGTTTAGCTGCTGGTTTTGCGTGCCGCCGGTAAGGTTATAAAACTTACCCACCTGATTCGTTTCATCGAGCGGGTCAACAGCGCCCATAGTGCCGTTTGTTGTATTGTTATTGGTCGACCATAGCGCCGAAGTGATGTTTGAGCCTACCGTATAGGCCTCAAAATCATCGTGCGCAAATACCGTATCTTCGTTTCTGTCCGACAGCTTAAGCGTATAGTTCTTCTTGGCGCCGTTCTCTGCCGTGACAGTAATTGTAACATCCTGCGGAAGCGTGGTAATAGTATTCGCCGAATATGTAACTGCTGCGCCCGCCTCCTCTGCCACTGCCGCGAGGGTAACTCCACCTTCGGGCTTATCCGTCTTAACGAGATAATCCGTCAATTCCGGGTCAAAAGCAGCGAGCGGCGTCCCGTTTACCGTGAGCGACGCAAGCTTGTTGTTGCCCGAAAGCTGCTTGACAAAATTAAGCGTATACTGCTGCTGCACGCCGTCCGAATCCTGTACATTAATCGTGACTGTCGCCGGCGTTTCGTTTACCGTAGCGGACGGCGCGTATGTAACTACAGCGTCGCTGTCGAGCGGCTTGGCAGAAACCGTCACAGGAAGATCCGCGTTTAATGTTTCAAGCGTATAGGATAGCTGGTCGGCGTCAAAGCCCGAAATCGCCGCACCGTTAATCATAATTGACTCTAACTTCCCGCCGGTTACACCCTTTGACAGAGCGGCAATACCGCCATTGGGCACAATATCTGCATTCGCCCACGTCTTGTCACCGTCTTTGTACGTCGAAATAAGCTTTGTCCGGCCGTTCTGGCTCACCTGTGCGCTGCCCCAATCGGACGGGACTTCAATCTTAACGGTAAGCGGATAGTCGAAAACATCTGTCGGAAGCGCGGAGGCTGGATAGGAAAGGTCAACCTCTACCGTATCGCCCACAAGCGCCGCCACAGATTCGGACACGCTTTTTTCACGCATATATTTTACAGCCTGCGAATAGCTAGCAACCCAAATCATACCTTCATAATCTTTCTGATAGATATAGGAAAAAAGCGCTACTGCGTCCGCTTTTGTCTGCGGCATATAGCCGGGCGCGTCAATGCTGTGCCACAGCTCTATCAGCCACTGGCCGTTTTCAATCACTGTGTCAATCCAGCCGTTTCTGCCCGCAAGCGTAGTATCGTCATGGATCCCTTTTACCTTCGCATCCCACAGCTCCGCCTCGCTCGGCTCAACCGCGCCGAATCCGCGCGTTCCCTTGCGCTGCGCATAGTAATTCTCTTTCACGATTTCAAGCCCACGGTCCGTAATCCGGCCGTCTCCGGGCCCGAACACAATTACGTCAATGCTCGGAAAAGCGTTCTCAAACATGGTTTTACTGTCAATAATCTCTTCTTTGTAGTACTGCTCCGTCGCGCTGGGATTATAGACACCGCCGTCATGGTACATTCCGTGCGAAGCCACGTCAATGCGCCCTCTCTGAATCACAGCCTGCATTCTCGGCAGAACGGAGCTCGTAAGGTTTCTTCCAATCAGGAAGTTCGTCCCATAAAGGTCGTATTTTTCAAACATGTCCGCGTTGAATTCCGCCGTGCTGATGTCGCCGTCGTCATACGTCAGCGTGACAATCCCCTGCGCACCGTTTTTTACAGCAAGGACCTCGGAGGCAACCTCGCTCTCGCTCGACTTTATTCTAAAGTTGACCACATACTGCATTTGATTGCCGTGCGGTGCAGTAACCGTCGCCGTTATGCTGCCCGGAAACGCGGTCAGCCGCTCCGTGCTGTACTGCACGGTCGCCTCCGGGTCGTTCGGCGTTGCTGAAAGGCTTACAGCCTCTGTTCCAATATCAAGTGAAACGCGATACTCAACAATATCGGGAGAAAAACCGGTAACGCTTGTATTCCCCTCACCATAGCAAAGCGACGCCAGCGTCGCGTCTCTTGAAAGCGTAGGCGGCGCGTATATACGTATATCGTCGAGGTAGACTTTTGCCTGTTTCGTACTGTTTGGCTCGTTAATATTTGTGTTATGTACCATATTACATGCGTTATTTTTATATACAGCAATATTATCCATAACTTTTTTGTCTGTAAACGTTATCTCGCTTACCTTTTCACCCGCATTATTTTTAAGTCCTTCGCCTGTAACGGTAACAGTAACCTCTGTTTCTTTATTTTCGCCGCCGGGAACGACCTCCACTTTATAGTTCACCCATGTATCCGGCTCGATATCGCCGAAATCATCGGATTTATTCATTCCCCGCACAGAGGTCGGCGTAATATGAAATACCTGTTCTCGGTTCGCAGCTGCACCGTCGACAGAATTTCTGTACTCAAGATAAAACGCCGGCGCAGGAACACTTTCCGTCGAATGCAGCATTACTTTGCCCGAAAATACAGTGGACTCGTTTACATGCATCGCAACTTTTTTATGAAGCGACGGCCAATACTCTGTGCCGGTGGCAAAAACCTCACACACTTTGTTGCCCGCATTCAGTGGGTCTTGGGCAATAATGGCGTTTTTCGCGGAATCCCACGGGTTTACGCCGGTAGTCGGGACAGCCGTTCCGACAGCGCCACGACTTTCAAAGTCGTCTGTAAATAATTCTGTTTCGCTTTGCGCTGAGAAAGCCGGAGCTACAATACAGGTTCCCAAAATGCTCAGCGTCAGCAGTACGGATAAAATTTTTTTAAACATTGATAACCCCCCCTTATTTGTTTTGAGTAATACTTATGCAAAAAACTTTCGCAGGTCTCTAAAACCGCCTCCCACCATACTACAATTTTATTATAAATGTAACAAAATTGTAGCTAAATTGCCTCATTTTCTTTCTATTCTGTATAAATTATATCATGTTACCCCTGTACTGTAAATATAAAAATAGTGAGGGCAAATATAAATATATAGAAAACTTTCAAAACAAAAAACGCTGTATTGCGCTATCTCACCACAATACAGCATTCTTTATTTTTCGGTAAATTTATATTTTTTAATTAAAATACACTGTTGTTTCCACCGTGCCCTGTCCGTCTTCTAACAAAATATATGCTTCTTTTGATTGTTTTTCGCAGCTTTTTCCCCGTTCCATCTGCCTGTCGCGCAAAACGTGAATCCGGTAGACCGAGCTTCCATACCAATACTCCGCTTCAAAGCCGTCCCATTCGTCCGGTACGCACGGCTGCACATATAGCCTGCTGCCGCGTTTTTTCAGTCCGAGAAGCTGCTCCGTGCCGACCTTGTAGTACCAGCCCGCCGCGCCCGTGTAAAAGCTCCAGCCCGCGCGGCCCATATGTGCCGGATTTGTATACACATCGGCGGAGAGCGCGTACGGCTCGTTTTTATAGCGCGCCGCCTGCATCGCCGACTGGGTATGGTTCACCGGGTTTATCATATGGAAATACTGCCACGCTGTGTTGCCGTCGCCGAGCATCGCCGCCGCCATAACAACCCATACCGCTGCGTGGGTGTACTGGCCGCCGTTTTCGCGTACACCCTCGACATAGCTTTGGATATAGCCCGGCGAGGGGTCGCTGTTTTGAAAGGCGGGGGTCAATAGTGCAATTAGGCCGTTTTCTTTTGACACGAGATAATTTTTGACCGCTTCCATCGCCTGCGCCGCTTTGTCCGGCGCACCCGCGCGCGAAATAACCGACCACGCCTGTACGAGCGCATCGATTTTACACTCGCTGTTTTCGTGCGAGCCAAGTGGGCTTCCGTCGTCGAAAAAGGCGCGGATGTACCACTTACCGTCCCATGCGTTTTTGTTGGCCGCTTCTATCAAATCCTCTCTTATCACGGACAGGCTTTTGGCCTCCTTGCTGTCGCCGCGCCGTTCACAGATAGGAATCAGCTTCTCTAATATATCGCACATAAACCACGTAAGCCACACGCTTTCGCCTTTTCCTCCGTTGCCGACGCTGCTCATACCATCGTTCCAGTCGCCACTCCCCATTAAAAGCAGGCCGTGCGCGCCAAGCTGCAGCGCGCGGCGGACGGCAAGGAGCATGTGTGTGTAAATATCCGCCGTCGCCTGACTCGTTCCAACCTCATAATACAGCTCGTCCACGCCGTCGCCGAGCGGCGCCCCCGTCACAAACGCGGCCTGCTCGATCTGCGACTTTGCGTAGTCCTGAATGCTCTCGTAGGTCGGGATCCCTGCAAGGTTATCCGTGCGCATCCCGGCGCCGCGCGCCAT
>URQR01000035.1 GCA_900550065.1 uncultured Eubacteriales bacterium
ACATTGTGCTTCTCGCGTCAGACTTCCAGAACGCAATCCATACAGCCGAAATCTCGCGCGGGTTTGCAAATGTATACTTAATCCACTGTTCACCCTCCGCTGCCCAGCGTGTGCCTAAATCGCCGTCAAGCGTATTTTCCGGCACATTTGCCGGCTCAGGAATGTCGCTCGCTTCAACCTCAATCTCCGCCATTGCGCGAAGCGTAATATCGTAGATGTTGTACGTACCCGGATCGTCTGTCGCATAAACCTTTACAGTAGCAAGCCCCGGAAGTGCCTGTGCCTGTGTAACCTCCACCGTATAGCCGTCGTCCGCTTTTGCCTCCACCGTGGGAACTGCTGTTGTACCATAAGGCAGAATAACTTTGTAATTCGTCGCAAGCGGGCTGAAATTGTCAACCGTCTGTCCGTCAACCGTCAGATCTGTCAGACGCGGCACAACAATTTCGCCGTCCGGAATTGTCCAGTCTTTTATCGCCGTGTAGGTATATTTGTAGTTCGGCTCTGTCTGGCTGCCCTCCAGCAGACGGAACACAACCGCCAACTTGTAGTCCGTCACACCCGACGTATGAATCGCAAGCTTCTTCCACGCGCTTCTGTCGTACTCCGCGTCGTTCTTTTTCGGCGAGGTCGGCAGCGGGTCAGCCGCCATTACCTCGAACTTTGCATCCGCCATATCGGAAACAATACCGGCCCACATGCGCTTGCCCTGCTTTTCAATAATCGCGGATTTGCCGTCTGCGGCAACAGTGATTTCGCCGTCCTGTACGTGTGCGAACCACCATACCTCCGACGCGCTCGAAAGCGTCATCTCATCCTGCATAACAACCGCCTTGCGGTTATCCGTGAAGAGCAGACCTCTTTGTGCATTCTTTACCTTACTGCCATGTGCAGGCGCCATATCGACTACTGAAATTGCGCCGCGCGGCTTACTTTCAAAACGTGTAATCTTCGTCGTTGCGGAAACAACCTGATCCTCTGATGTACCCGGGTTTATCGTGATTGTATTATGCCCCTCCGCGCGGTTACGGTAATACGTCCAGCGCTGCCCGCCTACGCCGCCGCTAAAGTAGCTCGGCAGATTGTAGTTTTCCGTACCAATATCGCTGATAAAGCGTACGCCGCCCGCATCAATAATAAAGTTACCGCTGTCAAGATTACCGTGGTTCACACCGTTGTATCCGCCGTGCAGGCCGGTAAACACCGTGCCCGAATCGTTCCAGTCGCCGCGCATTGTCACTGTCTGAACGCCTGTCATATAGCGGTCAAGCGCGAGATGAACCTCTCTGTTGATATTGTTCGGGTCATAGTGCAGGATATCGTGAATTCCCGCGTTCTTTTTCCCGTTTACAATATCTTGCAGGCGCATCCCCGCCAAATCCGGATTACCAATCTTATTTGCAACCCAGAACAAGTGCGACGTATCGACATTGCCCTCGCCGCAGTCGTTGAAGTTCCACATGCCGTTCGTTCCCTCAATATAGTTCGGGAAATAACACGTCGTATCAAGCCCCGGCGCGTTGAACAGGCCGTAGTCCGTTCCCATTGCGGAATCAAGGCATTCAATCATATAGAACAGGTTGTTCGTACCATAAGCCCAGTAGCCCGGACCCTCCGGATAGCTGCCGTCCGGCGCATAGCAGCGAATGCCTTTTTCAATCGACTTAAGCACTTTACCCATCAGGTCGCCCGCGTCTTTTTCATACGCCGCCAAATCGCCAATCGCCGCACAAGCAAGCGTCAAACCGCCGTTGCAGACTGCGTTCCAGTTGTTGTCCGTATTTGTCCACCCGCTTCGGCCAAACGTGCCGTGCTTCGGCTCCATGTCCTCTTTCGTACCAGCGTACGCGCCGAGTCCGGCCTTGATACCATGCTTGTAGAGCCCTTCCTCAATTACCTTTCTCTGATCAGCCGTAAAGCCGTCATACATCCAGTCGTATCCAATTGCCACACCCTTCATAATACCTGCTGCGTCGAGGAAGTGGCCCGGGTGCCAATTATCAAAGCCGCAGATAACCTTAAGGTGGTCATACGCCGCGTCGACATATTTTTTGTCGCCCGTCATTTGGTATGCAAGGCCCCACTGTAACATATAGCTTTCCGTATTTGTACCCTTGAGCCTGCCGCCGTCGTCCACACTGTATACCGGCGGCTGCGCGCTGCCTGCCATATTTTCAGCAGTCTTTAAAATCTTGTCGGCCCACTCTTTCATAAGCGGGTCTGTTTCATACAGGGATTTAATCCGTGCAAAATCGTCCGCATTTGCCAAAATGCGCGGATGCTGGGGCGCATTTGCCTTTAAGTCGGCAATAATCTTGCTGCCCTCCGGCCGTTCATATGTAAATGCAGCCATAACGTTGAGCATCAGCGACAAATCCGTTTCCCGGTTGAAAATATCTTTCGTGTCAGAAATGACAATCAACCCCATATCGTCCCAGAATACTTCTTTACCGAGCGCCTCCGCAATTGCGCGCAGCGGCACAAACGTTCTGTCGTCGCCCGTCACAGTCGCAGCGGTGTCAATCTGAATCTCCTGCCCGTTTTTATAAATCTTGTCCGAACCAATCGTCAGCTCAATCGTATCGCTGCCGAGCTTAATTGTAACTTTTTCCGTCGCGCCGTCATAGCCAACGTCCGCGCCGAAGCCCTCTGCGATAAAGCGCACCGGCACGAGCGTACGGTCGTTGCTCGTAAACGGAACAACATTTTCATTGTTCTCATCAATTGGTTTCTTTGCCTTCTTCACAAGCGCGGACGGACAGTCTAACTTTAAGCAGACCGCATCGTTAACGCGCGACAAATCAGCCGGGTTCGCCGTCGGTGCCGGCGTTGCTACTGCGTTTGACCCGTCAAAATAAATCGTGTCAAGATACAGCACCGTCTCTGGGTCGTTTTCCATCCCCCAACCCGTGGAGAACAGCTTTAATGAATCAATCTGATGCCAGCCAATCGGCGTACGCGTCTTGCCGAGCGAGCTCAGCGTCTTATTTACTTCCGTCCACGCTTTTGGCGGAAGCGTCAGCGATGTGCCGTAATAGTCGTCGCCGTCCGTCGTTTCCGCGTTCTGGCTGTCAAAGCGCAAATACAGCTTTTGTTCCTTATCGGAGCTGTTATAGATATTAAAACTAAATTCCGTATAGCAACGCAAATCACCCTAAATTTTGCCAAAAATCAGATTCGGCTTATCAGAAAACTTCCACGCCGCACTATATTTTGTGTCTTTAACATTTTTTGTGTCCGCCTTCAGCCCCAGCGCCTCAATATCCTTTTTGCTGTCGCAGTCAAAGAGCGCCGTTTTGCCCTTCATCGTTACATTGCCGCTCGGCGTCGGTACGCTTGACGGCGTTGGTGTTGCAGCGGGCTTAAAGGTCGTCGTCGGCCCCTGCACATCCTTACCTGTAATATCCTTTGGCGCAGCAGCCTCATAAATTTTGAAGTTGTCGACGAGCAGGCTAGAACCTGCGCCCTTTCCTTCAATATATAGGCGGACTAAAATCATTCCTACAGCCGAGCCGGATACCGGGACATCCTTTTCTACCTGTTTGCCCGCAACGTACGAAGAATATGTAAGTGTTTCTAAGTTTAAGGCAAAGGCAACGTTAAGCCAAGCGCCCTTTTTAACCGTGCCAAGCCCCTTGCCGCTGCCGGCGGACGTTACCTTTCCGTCGTTGGCAATCTTCATCAAAAGGCCGTCTTTTCTCGACTGGTCCTTAAACTGGATATTGCCGCTCACACCCGCTTTCGTCGTCGAAAGGTCCATTTCGATAACGATATGCTTCGTCGGGTTGGGCATTGCAACCTCCATATAGCAGTCCTCCGTTACCGGGTCTGCCATTTCAATTTTCATGTACTGATTGTTCTTGCTGTCCTTTTCCGGTGCGATAGAGTTAGACTTCGGAACGACCGTCAGGCCCTCCGTTGGCTCCTTCCCCGCTTCGTCGTATGTGCGATTATAGAAGATTGCTTCTCCTACAGCATCTTCCGCAGCAAACGAAACAGCCGGAAAACAAGATAGTACAAATGCCATAATAAGCGCCCATACTACCGCTTTGTTTTTTAACATAGTATTGCCCCCTTTATATTGTTTTCATAAATATTATAAACCCACAATACCAAATTTGCAATATTTTTTACGAAAATTATCAAAATATTATCCAAAATCATCCTGTTTATCCGTTTAATGATTTATAAAATTTTAATAAAATCCTCCATAAATAGTTATTTTTCGCCCAGCGTCCCCCTCCTATACTTGCTTATTTACACAAATTATGGTACCATAATGCAAAGGTCTCTCTTTGGCAGAAACCGTTTTGGTGCGCGGCTTTATCCACGCAGACCGCATAATAAAGTGCATACATATATTTTATTTATATGTTAATTTTAATTTATATAAGGGGTTGAAGTAGTATGAAGTCTTCAAAAGTATCTACACTCGTTCGTCTTGCGCTGTTATCGGCAATTATTGTCATAATGGCGTTTACGCCGCTGGGCTTTCTCAATATTGGGCCCTTTGCGATTACTTTTCTAACAATTCCTGTCATAATCGGCGCGATTACGATGGGGCCGGCGGCAGGCCTATTTTTAGGCGGCCTATTCGGTTTAATGAGCTTTATCCAGTGTTTTCAGGGCAGCGCGCTCGGCAGTATCCTGCTCTCAATTAATCCGTTTTTGACCTTTTTTAACTGTATGGTTCCGCGTTTACTAATGGGGTGGCTGTGCGGTCTGCTGTACAAGTTTATGAACCGTAACGGAAAAGATGGCATTATTGCTGTCGGTACCGCCAGCATCTCGGGCGCGCTGATGAATACGCTGTTCTTTATGACGTCCTTTATGCTGTGCTTCGGCAGCACGGAGTACGTTCAAAATATGCAGGGTGGTATGAATGTCTTTGTCTTTCTCGCCGGTATGGTCGGACTCAATGGTATCGTAGAAGCCATTTCGTGCGCAGTTATCGGCACGGCAGTCAGCAAGCCGCTGCTTAAATTTATCAAAAAGGGTTGATTTATCTATGAAAGAAATATCAATCACACAAATTGGCAATATAAAAATCGGGAACGCGCAAAACACAGAGGCCGCAACGGGCGTAACGGTGCTCCTGTGCGAAAGCGGCGCGGTCTGTGGCGTGGACGTGCGCGGCGGCGGCCCCGCCTCGCGCGAAACGCAGCTATTAAACCCGCTCGCGGCGGCTGATAAAATCCACGCTGTGCTGCTCAGTGGCGGAAGCGCGTTCGGACTCGACGCGGCTGGCGGCGTTATGCAGTATTTAGAAGAACGCGATATCGGCTTTGAAACAGGGATTGCAAAAGTTCCGCTCGTGTGCCAGTCATGTATCTTTGACCTCGGCATCGGCGACAAAAGCGTACGCCCTACCAAAGAAATGGCGTATGAAGCGTGTGAAAATGCACAGAAGGGCGGTTTCCGGCCCGGCAATTATGGCGCGGGCACGGGCGCGACAGCCGGTAAGCTGCTCGGCGCGGACTATATGATGAAAACGGGAATCGGCACATATGCGGCCGAGCTTGGAAACGGCCTGCAGGTTGGCGCCATCGTATGCGTTAACGCGCTTGGCGATATCTACGACGAGGCTGGCAAGCAGATTGCGGGTCTGCTCGACGAGACGAAAACCGGCTTTCGCAGTACAAAAGCGCTGATGTACGCCGCGTACGACGCTCCCGCCCCACCGCTTCACGCCAACACGACAATTGGCGCGGTGGTTACAAATGCAGAGTTTTCTAAAGCGGAAATGAACAAAATTGCGGCAATGGCACACAACGGCTATGCACGTGCAATTGCACCCGTCAACACAACGGCGGACGGCGACAGCCTCTATGCGATGTCTGTCGGCGAAATACAAGCTGATATTAATATTATCGGCACGCTTGCCGCTGATGTGGTACAAAAGGCAATTTACAACGCGGTATGGGAGACAGGCAGTGCATATGGTCTTCCCTGCGCGAAGGATATTTGTTTAAAATGAGGTGACAAAATGCTTGAGGTCGTGTTCACCGACAGTGAAAAAGGCGCCATGCGGCTCGCTAAGCGGTATGATGAAACCGCTATGCATAATGGCCCGATAAGCTATGTCGGAAAAAAGCCCTCTAAAGCCGAGCTAAAAGAGCTAAAACGGCGCTATGCTGGTAAGCCGGTCGGCGGCGACCCAAGCGAAGTCGTTAGCATTGGCTTTCTGCTTGACATTGGCGCAATTGACGGCGAGCTCGACGGCGCGGCGCGTATCAAGGTGCTGCGTCGGCTCTGGGGCAGGTTCAACTTTGACGGCAATGCGTCGGTTGGATTTTTCCAAAGCTGCCGCGCCGATGCGGACAAGCTTTTGTCCACTGCGCAAAGCGGTACGCCGCTCCGGCTTTGGGTCAGCAGTGCACCGTATTCTGTCTGCGGGTTTTACTATGTATGCTATCTGCTGCGCGAGATAGACTGCCAGATAAACATCATTTTCCTACCGGACTATATGGAGACGGAAAACGGAGCCGTTTCGTACAGCACATGGGGCGAAGTTATGCCGGGGCAGTTTTACCGTTTTTTGCCGCTTCAGCGAACAGTCTCCGCCGGTGAGAAGCGAATGCGTGCCGAGAAGTGGCGTACCCTGATGCTGGAGACTGCGCCCTTACGGGCCGTCGTCAACGGTATGCCGCTCTCCGTACCGGAAATCTTCTATGATTCTATTATTATAAATAACCTCCCCAATAGTGAATTTGTGATGGCAAAGCTAATCGGCGACCTTTTGGGCAAGTACCGAATCGGCGTAAGTGACAGCTGGTACGCGCTGCGCATTGAACAAATGATTGCTGACGGCGTGCTGACTGTCGTCTGCGAAGGTGACGCATCGCACCCTTACGGGAAACAATTGAAAAAAGCGTAACAAAAAAAGATATGGCGTTTGCCATATCTTTTTTTGTTAATTCACCGCTACATAGCCCGTCTCATCGACAATGCGCTGCCCCTGCTCACCACGAATCCACTCGAGCAGCGGCTGACAGTTTGGATTAGAGTATTGTGTCGTCACCGCATAAAACTCCGACGCAATCGGATACGTGCCATTGATAATATTTTCTTTTGTCGGCGCAACGCCGTCGAGCTTCAGCAGCTTGATTTGGTTATTTTGCACCATCTCTGTGCTATAGAACCGGAACGAGTAGCCAATCGCATTTTTATAGTTTTTGTAGTCCGCCGTTTGTTCTATGATCCCCCCCATACCGGTAACGACGTCCTCCTTCGGCGGAGCCATCAATGTTTTTCCCTGCATAAGTTTTTGCAGTGCGGTCTGGCTTCCGCTCCCCTCGTCCCGCTGGAACGCGCGTATTTTCCCCATATTGGACCCAAACGCGCTCCAGTCTGTGACCTCGCCCGAATAGATTTGCTGTATCTGCTCGACAGTGAGGCCGTCGACAGGGTTTTTCGCGTTGACAAAAAAGACAAATGCCTCTTTGCCAATCGGCGTAAAGGTCAGCTCCACGCCCTTTTCCTTTGCATATGCGGCCTGCTTTTCCGACGCGGACGCGACAAAAATCATATCCGTTTGACCTTTAATCAGCCGTTCGTACGCTTTAGACGTTGTAAAGCACTGTAAATAATCGTTAAAAACGGGACTGTCATCAAATATTTCTTTCGGATACACCGCCTGTGCAAACGCGGCATAAACCGGGTAAAGCGCGGTTGCGCCGTCGAGCCGCGGCAGCTCCTGCGTCAGTGTAAGCGACGGTTCTTCGTCTAACACGACAATCTTTGAATCTTCCCCATACGGCATATAGTCCGCAAAAATTCGCTCGCTTTCCCCTATCGTCGGAATATTGTTATCAAGGTTCTCATAAATTGCATACCCGCCCCACGTGAGCGTCACCGCTGCAAATGCAGCTAAAAGCGGTATGTAAATTGATTTCTTCTTAATAAGACCCCATATAATACACGGTAACGCTGCAATCGCAATCAATGTATAAATCAGCCCAACTACAAAGGTGTAATTCCCTATTCCCCCAAATGCGGCAATTACAATTAAATATAATGCCAAAAGCATAATTGTAATTTCGCCAAGAAGTGATAAAATCAGCTTTCCTGCAATAACATACGATTTAGTGAACAAAAGACCGCTACCAAGTAAAAGAAACGCAAGCCAGACCAAAATCCATATCATATCTCATCCCCCCGCTTTCACTTTCTTTTTCACCTCCATTGTAACATATATAGAAGTAAATGCAATAAATTTTTACAATTCCTATTGACATCCTTATTGCGCAGTGTTATATTGTATATATCATATATATACAATATGTGAGGTGATGGAGTGGACATTATCATCAGCAATTCAAGCAGCAAACCAATATACGAGCAGATTACGTCGCAGGTCAAAAATATGATTCTGACCGGCCAGCTAAAGGAAGGCGCGCCCCAGACGTCAATGCGGCTGCTGGCAAAGGAGCTTCGTATCAGCGTTATTACGACAAAGCGCGCCTATGAAGACTTAGAGCGCGACGGCTTTATTGAAACGGTCGTCGGCAAGGGCAGCTTCGTCGCTAAAAAGAACACACAGTTTGTGCGCGAAGAAATTCTCAAGCTTGCGCAGGAACACATTAAAGAGGCGGTCGACGCAGCAAAATCCGGCGGTATTACGGCGGGCGAGCTGCACGAAATGGTGGATATCTTTTATGAAGAGGAACTATAGCGGGAGGAATTATGATGGAAAACATACTGCAAATCAAAAACCTGACAAAACAATATGAAAGCTTCACCTTAGATGACCTGAGCCTTACTGTTCCACCCGGTACAATCATGGGGCTGATTGGCGAAAACGGCGCTGGTAAAACAACGACAATTAAACTCATTCTAAACCATATCCACAAAAACAGTGGTACGGTCGAGGTGTTTGGGCTTGACAACATCACAAATGAAGCAGAAGTGAAAGACCGGATTGGTGTGGTGCTCGGCGAATGCAACTTCCATGAACAGTTTACGGCAAAAAATATTAACTCGATTTTGAAAAACATCTACTCCAAGTGGGACAGCGCACTGTTTTTTGACTACCTTACCCGGTTTGATGTTCCGGCAAACAAAAAAATCAAGGAGTTGTCAAAGGGCATGAAGGTCAAGCTATCGATCGCCTCCGCCCTATCCCACGCGCCGGAGCTGCTGATTTTGGACGAGGCGACAAGCGGACTCGACCCCGTTGTGCGGAGCGAAATCTTAGATATCTTTTTAGAATTTATTCAGGACGAGCGCAAAAGTATCCTGTTTTCGTCCCATATTACGGGCGACCTTGAAAAGATTGCCGACTACATCGCCTTTATCCACAAGGGCAAGCTTGTCTTTTCCAAGTCAAAGGACGACATCCTCTACGGTTTCGGAATTGCAAAATGCGGCGAAGAAGCGTTTGCGACGCTGGACAAGACAGATGTCCTCGCCTACCGCAAAAATAAATTTGGCTACGAGGTTTTAGTCGACGATGCCCCGCTCGCACGGGCAAAGTACGACGGAATGTGTATCGACAAGCCGACGATTGAGGAAATTATGACGCTCTACGTCCGCGGCGCGCGGCAGGAACAATAAAAAACCGATAGGAGGCATTTTTCATGAAAGGTTTGATTTTAAAGGATTTTTACAGCTTAAAAGTCTATGTAAAAACGCTGCTCGTCATGGTCGTAATCTACGCCCTGCTCGGTATTTTTACCGATAGCCCGTCCATGCTTTCGGGCCTTATCGGCGTGTTTTGTATGATTCTGCCGGTCACGAGCTTTAGCTATGACAAATATTTTAAGTGGGAGGAGTTTGCGCTCTCCCTCCCGCTGCGGCGAACGAAGATTGTACTGGCAAAATATATTTTTACGGTTTTGCTGATTCTTCTTGCGATGATTTTTATGACCGCCTTTTCAATCCTAATTGAACTATTTTCTGTACAGGCGCTGTCAATGGATGGTGTCTGGGAGCTGCTTATGACGAATTATTTTACAATGGGTATCTTTTTGCTTCTCCCTGCCATCCTGCTTCCCGTTATGTTTAAATTTGGGCCGGATAAGGGGCGGGTTGCGCTCTTTGTTGTGCTGGGCGGCTTCAGCCTACTGTTTGTTGCAGCAGCGCAGCTTTTGCCGTCTCTCGCGCCGGAACTGGCGCAGAGCCTAAAAGATACGTTTGCAAACGAACACAATACGCTGGCGATACTCAACATTATCCCTATTGTCACAATCGTATTATTTGTCCTCTCCTACTTTCTCTCCTGCGCGTTTTACCGCGCGCGTGAGGTATGAGCTTCCGGCTGTCCCATAGGGGGCAGCCTTTTTATTTGGCAACTCTATGATTTACAAATGTTCCATTTTATGATACAATACGCAAAAGCGAAGCTTTTGCGCTTGGAAGAAACCGCTGTCAGCGCACCGCGCTTCCTCCCGCAGCGCGGGAACGCGTTTTCTTCCGGTTTGTGCGTTAATTTATGACACAATATAATACGAATCGTTACAGAAATTAGCAGGAGAAAGACCATGATATTACTTAGTGCATCAAAATTAAATAAAGCGTTTGTAGAGGACGTTGTGTTCGAGGACGTTTCCTTTCATATAGAGGACCGGGACAAAATCGGCTTTGTCGGCGTAAACGGCGCGGGCAAAACGACGCTGTTCCGTTCGCTGCTAAATCCCTCCTATGCCGACAGCGGCGAGGTCTTTACAAACAAGGAAACGGTAATCGGCTATATGCAGCAGCACGCCGACATTACGTCGGACAAAACGGTGTGGGAAGAACTGATGACGGTTTATACCGATATGCTCGGCCTTGAAGAAGCGCTCGAGACTGTCGCACGACAAATCGAGGAGGGTACGGGCGATTTAGACGCGCTTGTCACGCGGCAGTCGTCCCTGCTCGAACGGTTTGAGCGGCGCGGCGGCTATTTATACAAAAATATCGCAAAATCGAGCCTAATTGGGCTCGGCTTTTGTGAGGACGACTTTGGTAAGCCGTTTGAAACGCTGTCCGGCGGGCAGAAGACGCGCGTCCTGCTCTGTAAAATTTTGCTCAGCGACGCGAACCTTCTGCTCTTAGACGAGCCGACCAACCACTTAGATATCGCGTCGGTGGAGTGGCTTGAAGCGTTCCTGCGCGACTATGCCGGCGCATTTGTCATCATCTCTCATGACCGTTATTTTTTAGACCGCGTAACAAACAAAACGTTTGAGCTGGAAAACCAGCAACTCACCGTTTACAACGGCAATTATACGCGCTATCTCGCTTTAAAAGAGGAGGCGCGCCTTGCAAAACAGCGCCAGTACGAAAACACTAAGCGTGAAATTGACCGAATCGAGGGAATTATCGAACAGCAGAAGCGATGGAACCAAGAGCGGAATTATAAAACGATTGCGAGCAAGCAAAAAGAGATTGACCGGCTGGAAAAAACGCTCGACGCGCCAAAGCGGGAGCCGGACAAGCTCCGCTTCCACTTCCATATTAACGCCGTCGGCGGAAACGACGTGCTGATGTGTCATTCGCTTGCGATGGCGTACGGGATTCACAAAATATTTTCGGGCGTGGACGTCGACATCAAAAAGCGGGAGCATGTGTTCCTGCTCGGCGATAACGGTTGTGGTAAAACGACGCTGTTTAAGCTTTTGACGGGCGATTTACACCCAATCGACGGCGAAATCCGCTTTGGCGCAGGTGTACAGGTTGGCTATTACGACCAAGCGCAGGAGAACCTCCACGACGAGAAAACTGTACTTGACGAGGTGTACGACGCATACCCCAAAATGACAATTACTGAACTGCGTAACGCATTAGCGGCGTTTTTGTTCGTGGGCGACGACGTGTTTAAACCCATCGGCGCGCTCTCCGGCGGCGAACGGGCGAAGGTCTCGCTTTTAAAGCTAATGCTGTCGGGCGCGAATCTGCTTCTTTTAGACGAGCCGACCAACCACTTAGACATCAGCTCACGCGAGGCGCTTGAGGACGCGCTTCTGCACTATGAGGGCACACTGTTTATTATTTCCCACGACCGCTACTTTATCAACAAGCTTGCCAGCCGCGTGCTGTACATGCAAAACTGCGGCCTGACGAATTATGTCGGCAATTATGACTATTTTTTAGAAAAATTCAAAGGGGCACAGACACAAAAAGAGACGGTAAAAGCCTCCAACAAGGAAAGTTATCAGGAGCAAAAGCGACGCGAGGCGGAAAAGCGCAAAAACGTGAACCGGCTTGCGCGCCTTGAAGAACAGATTGCGCAGCTTGAAGACGATATCGCCCAAAAGGAGGCGCTGCTTTTGTCTGATGAATATGCGACAGACCATGTTAAGGCGACTGAACTGTTAGGACAAGTACAGGAATTAAAGGATGCACTCGAGGCCATGTATATTGAGTGGGAAACACTTGGCGAATTAGTGGAAGAATAAAAAAACAGGGCATATACCCTGTTTTTTTATTCTTTATTTTGTAAAAAAAATATAATCCGTATCGTTGCCTTTGGATTCTTCGGAAACTACGCCTCCGAGCTTTTTATATAATGCGTTTGCGCCCGCATTGTTCTGATAGGCAGACAAAAAATAGCGGCAAATATTTCTGTTTTTGCACGCTAACTTCAGTTCTGTCATCATTTTATAACCAACGCCCTGCCGCTGATACCGTTCCATCACACCTACTTCATGGATATATAACATATTTCCGGCATGGTCAAGACGGTTCAGCTCGTAGCCATAAGCAAACCCAATAATAACATTATCAAGTACGGCTGCAAAAATCCAGTTTTTTTCATTTTTGAGGAAAGTAACGGCGTTTTCATAGCAGATAAATCCCTCCCTGTAATTCCTGTTCATATCCATAACCATTCCTATATCCTTCAGCGTTAACTTTTGACAACTATATTCCATTTGTTTTCCCTCCGAAAAAGTTTTCTCACGACCCGGTCGATTTATAGTGTCGCACGCCGACCCGCCACAGGATATAGCACGGAATCAGAAACAGCCACGCCGCAAGCGGCAGAACCATATAGAGCACATTGTCGCTTTGTCCAATCAAATATAAAAACGGATAATACTGAAACAGCGCGAGCGGCACAACGTAGGTAAAAAACTTCAGCACACCCTCGCCGTAGACGGAGAACGGATACCGCCCAAACTCGCGCCCGCCGTCCGTGAAAATGTTCATCACTTCGAGTCCTTCCGTCGTAAAAAAGCACAGCGCAGCGTACACGATAAACAATCCGGCAAACACCACCACGCCCGACACAATCATCAGCACAAGCGTGAAAATTTTGTCGCCTGTCCACATAATGCCGCTCGCCGGTATCGCGTAACAAAATACAAGAACCGCCTGCAAGAGCCGTCCGAGACGCGAAAACTCGATCTTTGACGCAAGAACCTGAAACACCGCGCCGCGCGGCCGTACCAAAATACGGTCGAATTCGCCGTTTGAGATAATGGAGTAAAAAGCGTCAAACCCGCGCGCAAAGCACTCCGGAAGCGAAAACGAAAGCAAAACCACAGCAAAACATAATAGCACTTCACTGTATGTAAAGCCCTCTACGCTGTTAAACCGAGCAAACATAAAATAAATCACAAGAAAGGACGAAAACGAGTTAAAAAACTTTCCCAATACGGTCAGAAAAAACTAATTTTTATAATGAATATGACTATTTATATTAATAGAAAAGAATAT